>CAMMHE010000027.1 GCA_946496575.1 uncultured Clostridium sp.
TTTCTATATTTATTTAAAATCTTTTTATTTTTTCTCCAGATTATTTAACTCATATCATTACAGCGTATTATCTTTTTATTTACCATAATAACTATCTATTAATATTTGCTTTATTTCTTCTATTAGTGGTACTCTTGGGTTAGCAGTTGTACATTGGTCTTCAAATGCTCTATCTGCCAATAAATCTAGTTTTGCCATAAATTCTTTTTCATTTATTCCTGCTTCCTGAAAACTTTTTGGAATATTTAAACTTTTGTTCAAATTTCTTATTGATTCTATTAATGAATCAACTCCTTCTTCTACTGTATTAGATTTTAATCCTAAACGTTTTGCTATATTAGCATACTTTTTATCAGCTATGAAGAACTCATATTTTGGAAAAGATACAAATTTGGTTGGCTTGCTTGAATTATATTTTATTACATATGGCAACAAAATAGCATTTGTTCTTCCATGAGGTAAATGGAATTCTCCTCCTATTTTATGTGCAATAGAATGATTTAACCCTAAAAAAGCATTAGTAAATGCCATTCCTGCAATTGTACTTGCATTATGCATCTTTTCTCTCGCCCATTTATCATCTCCATTATCATATGCTTGCTTTAAATTTTCAAATACTAACTCTATTGCTTTTTCTGCTAATCCATCTGTATAATCTGATGCCATGTTTGAAACATATGCCTCTAATGCATGTGTTAATACATCCATTCCTGTATCTGCTGTTACAGATTTTGGTAAACTCATTACTAAATCTGGATCTATTATTGCTACATCTGGAGTCAATTCGTAATCTGCCAATGGGTATTTTTTATTTTTATTTTTATCAGTAATTACAGCAAATGATGTTACTTCTGATCCTGTTCCGGATGTTGTTGGAATTGCAACCATTTTTGATTTTATTCCTAGTTTAGGAAATTTATACGTACGTTTTCTTATATCCATAAATTTAAGTTTTAATCCTTCTACATCTGCTTCTGGATGTTCATAAAACAACCACATTCCTTTTGCTGCATCTATAGGACTTCCTCCACCTACTGCGATTATTACATCTGGTTTAAAACTTTCCATTACTAATACACCTTTTTTTATTGTGTCAAAAGATGGATCTGGCTCTACATCTGAAAATATTTCAGAATGTACATATTTTTTTCTTTTACGTAAGTGATATAAAATTTTGTCAATATAACCTAATTTTATCATTGATTCATCTGTAACTATAAAGGCTCTTTCTATATCTGGCATTTTTTCCAAGTATGCTATTGAACCTGCTTCAAAATATATTTTTTCTGGGACTTTAAACCATTGCATATTTACTCTCCTTTTCGATACTCTTTTAATATTTATTAGATTCACACTTGATACATTTGCTGTTGTTGAATTTCCGCCAAATGAACCACATCCAAGTGTTAATGATGGCATATTAGTATTATAAATATCTCCAATTGCCCCATGTGTAGAAGGTGAATTTACTATTATTCTACCTGCCTTCATTGTTTTAGAAAATTCGAGTATAGTGTCTTTATTTTCAGAATGTATTACTGCTGAATGTCCAAGACCTCCAAATTCTATTAATCTCTCTGCTTTGCTAATTCCTTCCTCTTTATTTTCAACTATATAGTATGTTAAAACTGGACTTAACTTTTCTTTTGAAAATGGATAATTTTCTCCTATTCCTTCTTCATAAACTACTAAAACTTTTGTATCTTTTGGTACTTCAAATCCTGCATTTTTAGCAATAGTATATGCACTTTGCCCAGGTACATGAGATTTTAATTTTAGACCTTCTTGTTCAAACATACTATATTTTAGCTTTTCTTTTTCTTCTGGATTTACAAAATAGCACCCAGCTTCTCTCATTAATTCTTCAAATTGTTGATATATATCTTTATCAACTATTACTGCTTGTTCAGAAGCACATATCATCCCATTATCAAAAGCTTTAGACATTACTAAATCATTTACTGCTCTATTTAATTTTGCTGTTTTATCAATATAACACGGTACATTTCCTGGTCCAACTCCTAATGCTGGTTTTCCACAAGAATAAGCTGATTTTACCATTCCTGTCCCACCTGTTGCTAATATTAAATTAACTTCTGGATGATTCATTAAAAGCCTTGTAGCTATAATCGATGGTTCTTCTACCCATAATATACAGTTTTCTGGTGCTCCTGCTTTTATTGCAGCATCTCTTAAAATTTGTGCAGCAGCTTTTGAACATTTTTGTGCTGATGGATGAAATCCAAATATTATTACATTTCTAGTTTTTGCTGCTATTATTGATTTAAACATTGTTGTTGAAGTAGGGTTAGTAACTGGTGTAACTCCTGCTATTATACCAACTGGTTCAGCTATTTCTACATAGCCCTCTTCTTCGTTTTCTCTAATTATCCCAACTGTTTTCTCATATTTTATGCTATGATATACATATTCTGTTGCAAACATATTCTTTGTAATTTTATCTTCATAGACTCCTCTTCCAGTTTCCTCTACAGCCATTTTTGCCAGTTCCATATGATGCTCTAATCCTGCCATCGCCATAGCCTTTGCTATGTTATCAACTGTTTTTTGATCTAAATTCAAATATTCTTTTGAAGCTATTTTCGCTTTTTCTACTAAACTGTCTATCATTTGTTTTATTTTTTCTTCATCTTGATTTTCCATAAGTTATTCTCCTTCTTTCTTTAGTTTAACCAATAGCATTATATATTATGTTTTTAAAAGATACAATATTTTTTTATTTTTTCTTATATTAAATTTCTACTAAAATTAAATCTTCACCTATACATTTTATATTTTGCCATGGTATTACTATATCATTATTTTGTGAAAAAATATTTAGTAATTTATTGCTTCCTCCTGGCACTATTATAGATGTTATTATTCCTGATTCTAAATCTGCACATACATCTTGTACATATCCTAGACGCCTTCCATCTGTTATATTTACAACTTCTTTATGTCTAAAATCAAGCCCCTTGTCTCCCATCCGTTTCTGCTCCTTTCAAGTAATAATTTTTTACTAAATTATATGTAAAAAAAATAAAAGATTGCATTTTTGCAATTTTTTATTTATAATATTTTTTTATATGGTCTATAGCACTTTTTTCTAACCTTGAGACTTGTGCTTGTGATATTCCTATTTCATCTGCTACTTCCATTTGTGTTTTTCCATCAAAATATCTTCTCATTATTATATTTTTTTCTTTTTCATTCAATTTTAGCATTGCTTGCATCATTGTCATATTTTCAGCCCATAATTCGTCTGTGCTTTTGGGATCTCTAACTTGATCCATTACATATATACTTTCAGCACCATCATTGTATATTGGTTCTTGTAAAGATATAGGATCTTGAATAGCATCAAAACTAAATGCTATTTCTTCTCTTTCTACTCCTAACTCTTTTGCTATTTCTTGTATTGTTGGTTCTTTGTTATTTTCTTTTATATATTTTTCTTTAAATTGTATTGCTTTATATGCTAAATCTCTTACAGATCTGCTTACTCGAATACTATTATTATCTCTTAAATATCTTCTTACTTCTCCTATTATCATTGGAACAGCATATGTCGAAAACTGGACATTTTGTGTAATATCAAAATTATCTATTGCTTTTATTAATCCTATACATCCTATTTGAAACACATCATCAGCACTTTCTCCACGATTATTAAATCGTTGTATTACACTTAATACTAATCTTAAATTTCCTTTTATAAATTCTGCTCTTGCTTCTTCGTCTCCTTCTTTTATTTTTTTCATTAATTCTTCTTTTTCTTGAACTGTTAATTTTGGAAGTTTTGCTGTATTTACACCACAAATTTCAACTTTGTTTATCAAGTAAAAACCTCCTTTAGAAATCATCTATGTTTTAATTATTTCCAAAAGAGAGTTTTTTATTCTTTTTGATCAAATTATGATTATACTTTACTATTTTTATTTTATATTTATTTTTTTTAATTTTTCTTCTACCTCTTTATCTGAAGAAAATTGCAATATTTCTTGTGCTAATTTTTCACATTCTTTTTTATTTAACTTTGTAATAACTTTTTTTGCTTCTAGAACTGATGAAGAATTCATAGAAAATTCATCCAATCCTAATCCTATTAATAATGGTATATATTGAAAATTGCTTGCTGCCTCTCCACACATGCCACAAAATATACCATTTTTATGTGCTGCATCAATTGTATGCTTAATTAGTCTTATAATTGCTGGATGGTTTTTGGTATATAAATTCGCAATTTTCATATTTCCTCTTTCTGCAGCCATAGTATATTGTATTAAATCATTTGTCCCTATACTGAAAAAATCACATTCTTTTGCAAATACTTCAGCCATTATTGCCGCTGCAGGCACTTCTATCATAATCCCTATTTTTATATCTTTTTTGTATTTAATATCTTTACTGTCTAGTTCTTTTTTACATTCTTCAACTATTTGCTTTGCTTGCCTTAATTCTTCTATTGTTGATATCATTGGAAACATTATAGCTAAATTACCAAAATTACTTGCTCGTAATATTGCTCTTATTTGAGTTTTAAATAATTCTATATTTTGTAAACATAAACGAATTGCTCTATATCCTAAGAAAGGATTGTCTTCCTTTTCTAAATTTAAATATGGAATATATTTGTCTCCACCTACATCTAAAGTTCTTATAATTGACAGTTTATCCTTTAAAATAATTTTTTTATAACTTTCAAATTGTTCGTCTTCTGATGGCATTTTAGCTGTATCCATAAATAAAAATTCAGTTCTTACTAAACCTATCCCATCTGCACCTACTTTTATTACATCTTCCATATCAGAAGGTTTACCAATATTACTACTCACTTCTACTTTATATCCATCATTAGTCTGTGCTACCAAATTTTTATACTGTTCTAATTGCTTTTTTTCTGACATCTCACATTCTTGTAATTTTTTAAAATTTTTTAGTTCATCTTCATTTGGATTTATTACTACTTCTCCTGTTTTTCCATTTAAAACTATTATATGACCATTTTCAATTATATTTGTAGCATTTTCTATTTTTATAATCATTGGAATTTGTTTATTTCTTGCTATAATAGAAACATGTGAATTTGTCCCTCCAATCTCACTTATTATGCCAGAAATATTTTTTAAATTTATTTTTGAAGTCTCTGACGTAGTAAGTTCCTTTGTTACTAAAATTGTATTTGGAGGAATTGCATTTAAATTATCTTCTTCTATTTTTAATAGTTTAGATATAATTCTATTTTTTATGTCTTCTATGTCTTTTGCTCTTTCAGAGATATATTCATCATCTATATTTTTAAAGTTTGTTATTATTTCATTAAGACCTTCTTCTGTAGCATATGCGCTATTAAATTTTTCTTTTTCTATTAATTCCTTTGCTTTTTGTAGTAAAGTTTCATCTTGTAAAATCATCAAATAAGCTTCTAAAATCTTCACTTGATCACTATTTCTGTCTAAAACTTTTATATCTTGTACAGTCTCTGTTATTACTAAATTTAAGGCTTCTTCCAATTTTTCTAATTCTTTTCTTATATCATTTACTTTATTATTACGTATTTGTAAATCTTTCTTCTTTATAACTAATGCTTTTCCTATCCCTATACCGATTTGATATACCTCTTCCCTTAAGCATATTTCTCCTTCTTTCTTTTATATTAAATTATTTTCTTCAAACACTTTTATTATTTCTGAAAGTGCTTGTGTCTCATCTACACCATCACAAATGATTTTTATTTTAGTGCCATTTTTTATACCAGCTGCCATTATATTTAATACAGATTTTGCATTATATTCACTTCCATATACTTCTAATTTAGCTGTAGATGTGTATTGGGAAGTTGCTTTTACTATTTCTGTAGCAGGTCTTGCATGTAGACCTTGTTCATTTTTTAAAATAATTGTTTTTGTAACCATTTTTTCTTCCTTTCTTTTAATCTATAATTTTTCAGCATTAGTATTATTAGCTGTTTTTTTCAATGCTGCAAGCATTAATGCTCCTACAGTTGAACCTACAGCTATTGAAACTAAATACATTAAACTATTTCCAACTATTCCTATTACAAATATTCCACCATGTGGTGCCATAACTGTACAATTAAAGAACATAGATAATGCTCCTGTTATTGCAGATCCAACTATACATGATGGTAATACACGTAATGGATCACTTGATGCAAATGGTATCGCTCCTTCTGAAATAAATGAAAGTCCTAAAATATAGTTCAATAAAGCAGATTGTCTATCTTTTTTATCAAGTTTTTTAGGAAATATTGTAGCAAGTATTGCTATAACAAGTGGTGCTACCATTCCTCCAGCCATTACTGCTGCCATTATGTCATAATGTCCTTCTGCTAACATACCTGTTCCAAATGTATAGGCTGCTTTGTTTACTGGTCCTCCTAAATCTACTGACATCATTCCAGCTAATATAGCTCCTAAAATTACTTTATTTGTTCCACTCATTGTATTTAAAAAATTGTTAAGTCCTGTATTAATTAATCCTACAAATGGGTTTATTAACATGACAGCTGTTCCTGTTAACAATATTCCTAATACTGGATATAATAATATTGTTTTAATTCCTTCCAAACTATTTGGAATTTTACTGAATAATTTCTTTAGTAATAAAATTATATAACCAGCTATAAATCCAGCTAAAAGTGCTCCCAAAAATCCCGAACTTACTGTTTGAATATTTGAATCTTTTAAACTTTGAATAGTAACACCTGATAATGCAATAGCTCCACCTACAAACCCGGCTACTAACCCTGGTCTATCGGCAATACTCATTGCTATATATCCGGCAAGTACTGTGAGCATAAACCCGAATGCCGCATTTCCTATTGTATTAAAGAATGCTGCTATTGGAGTATTGCTTCCAAATCCTGATGGATTTATTTCATAATTATCAAGTAAAAATGAAATTGCTATTAATATTCCTCCACCTACTACAAATGGTAACATATGTGTTACACCACTCATTAAATGTCTGTAAATATTACGTGCAAATCCTGTTTTTTGATTTTGACTATATTGATCATTCTCTCCTTTTGAATTTGAATAATATATAGGAATATCTTCTGATAATGCTTTTTCAATTAATTCTTTCGGTTTATGAATTCCCTCTGCCACACCTACTTTTATTATCTTTTTACCATTGAATCTTGATAAATTAACATTTGTATCTGCTGCTATAATAATTGCTTTAGCATTTTCTATTTCTTCTTTTGTTAAATGATTTTTTACTCCAGATTGTCCCTGTGTTTCGACCTTAATTTTATGGTTTGTTTCTTTTCCTGCTTTTTCCAATGCCTCTGCTGCCATATACGTATGTGCTATTCCAGTTGGACAAGAAGTTATACATAATATTTCGTATTGATTACTGTCAATTTCTTTTGTTTCTGATTTAGCAGTATCTGACATCAATTCGTCTAATTTTTTTTCTTCCCCATATTTTGATTTTTCTGCATTATCAATTATTTGCTTAAATTCTTTCTGTGTTTTTGCTTTTTTTAAATTTTCCCTAAAATTTTCATCCATTAATAATGCTGATAATCTACTTAATACTTCTAAATGAATATTATCCCTACTTTCGGGTGCAGCTATTAAAAATATTAAATTTACTTTTTTATTATCTAATGCTTCAAATTCTACTCCATTTGGTATAACCATTGCTGCTAAAGTTGCTTTTTTTACTGCCTTTGATTTACCATGTGGTATGGCAATCCCTTCACCTATGCCTGTTGTTCCTTCTTTTTCTCTATTAAATACTACTTGCTTATATTCTTCTATATTTATAATGTTTCCTGTTTGATTTATTATATTAATAATTTGCTCTAATACTTCTGTTTTGTTTTCTGCATTTGCATCTAATTTTATTGAATTTTCTTCTAATAAATCTGTTATTTTCATTTTCTTTCAATCCCTTCATAATTTTTATATTTTTGATAATTGATATAAAATTTCTTCTTTAGTTGCTAAATTTTCAGAAAAAGCACTTGCACTTCCTGCTGCTATCCCCATTTTAAATGCTTTTTCGTAATCATCATATGTTAAATATCCTGCTAAAAATCCTGCTACCATTGAATCTCCCGCTCCTACAGAATTTATTAACTTTCCTCTAGGAGCTTTTGAATAAGCAACTTTTTTATCTTTACTTATTAGTATTGCTCCATCTTGATCCATTGATATTAATACATTTTCTGCTCCCATTTCTTGTAATTTTTTTGCATACATTATTATTTCTTCATTTGAGTTTATTTTATCTTGAAATATTTCTTCTAATTCTTCTTTATTAGGTTTTATTAAAAAAGGTTTATATTTTAATACATTAGTCAAAAATTTTCCTGTTGCATCAACAATTATTTTCACTTTCTTTTTTTTCACGTTTTCACATATTTCTTCATATATATTATCTTTCATATTTTTTGCTACACTTCCAGCTATTACTAGAAAATCTTCTTCTTCTATTTTCTCTAACTTTTTCATAAACTCTTTCATTTCTTCTTCAGATATTTTTGGACCTTCACCATTAATTGCTGTTTCTTCTGATACTTCTTCCATTATATTTGATTGAAGTTTTATATTTATTCTTGAAAATTTGTCTTGTACATATACAAAATCTGTTTTTATTCCGAACTTTTTGTATTTGTCTTTCAATTTCTTTTCCCGTAAATCCTGCAGTAAATCCTAAAGCCATACTATCAATTCCTAAATTTTTTAAAACTATTGAAACATTTATTCCTTTTCCTCCTGGTAATATTTTTTCAGAAATAGTCCTGTTTATTCCATTTATATATAGGTTATTTACTTGTGCAATATAGTCTATTGCTGGATTAAATGTTACTGTATAAATCATATTTTTCCTTCCTTTTATTTTCAATAAAAAATCTCGTAATAGAAATAATTTACTTTAATTATTTCCACTACGAGATTTTATTATGCAATTTTACTATAAATTTTCTGAAGTTCCTGTATCTTCAAATGGTATAAATTTTTTTACTATGTTTTCTTTTACTATATCTTCTGATTTAAATAAATTAAAAGATGTATTTATTTTATTTTCAATAATTTCTTCTACTTCGTCTTGAGTTGCATGTTCTGCTAAAACTAGTTCACTTACTAAAATTTGTTTTGCATTATTTAGCATTTTCTTTTCACCTGTAGAAAGACCTTTTTCTTTTTGTTTAAAACTCAAGTTTCTTACTACATCTGCAATTTCATATATGTCTCCACTTTTTAATTTGTCCATATTATCTCTATATCTCTTATTCCAGTTTTTGTCCATGTCTGTTTCGTTTTGTTCTAACACACTAATTACTTTATCTGCTGAATTTTTGTCTATTATATTTCTTACTCCTACTTCTTCTGCCTTTGCTGTTGGTATCATTACTTTAACTTCTCCTGGCATTTTTAGTATATAATAAGATTGTTTTTCCCCTAATATATTCTTTTCTTCTATTGAATCAATTGTACCAGCTCCATGCATTGGATATACAATTTTATCTCCTACATTGAACATGTAAGTCAACTCCTTTCAGCATTTTAGTTGAAATAAAAATTATAAAGTTACCCAATCGTTGTAGGATAACTTATATCTCTTTATCAACCTCTTTAATTATACTACAAAAATTGGCAAAAGTCAAAGCTTTTACCAATTTTTTATTTTTATTTTTTCTCTAAAACAATAGTATTTATGCGGGTTTTAGGCTAAAAAAACTTTTTTTATTTGTTCTATTTGTTCGTTGAACCGAACCCTCCAATTCTTATTCCTTCTGATTCGTCTTTATCTACTTTTAAGTACTTTTGAAAAATTGCTTGACCTATTACTTCCCCTTTTTTTATTTCTAAATCTTTTTCAAAGAAATTATAATATGCATACATAAAATGTCCATCATTATCTGGATTTCCATAATAATCAGAATCTACAATTCCTACACTATTTGCCATAACCAATCCTTTTTTTCCTGGATTAGAGCTTCTATTTGTTAGCATCATATATTCATCTTCTGGAAAATATGCTTTTAAACCTGTTTTTATTAATGTTGGTTTCATCCCTAATTTAAAACTTGGTACTATTGTATCTTCTGCTGCTTCTACATCATATCCTGCTGAATATTTTGTTTTTCTTTTTGGTAGATGTATATCTTTATTTTCAAATCCTTTTGCTATTTCAAATCCTCTTATTTTTTCCATTTTTATTTTAACCCTTTCTTCAAATATATTTTTATTTAGATTATATTATATAAATTTATTTATATCAATTATTTTTTTGCATTTTATAACATTTTTTTTATTTTTTAATATACTATACTAGATAAATATTTTTAGGAGATGAATTTAATGACTCTTGATCAACTTAATTTAAATGAAACTGGTTATATTAAAGAATTACATTGCAATGATGAAGTTAAAAGGAGACTTTTAGATTTAGGTTTAATAAAAGGTACAAAAATAACACCTATTTTTGTGAGTCCTTCTGGCGATCCAAGAGCATTTGAATTAAGAGGTAGTATCATTGCAATAAGAATAGAAGATACAAAATTAATTGATATCTTCTAAATCTACTAGTAAAATATTATTTACATTTATTTAAAATATACTCTAAATCTTTTGCAAATTCTTTTAATACTACTGTTTTTATAGTTATATCTTTTCCTTGTGTATAATCATCGATTATTTTCTTTAATTGACTGATATTTTCCATTTCTGGTTCAATTTCTTTTAAATGGTTTTCTGCTCTATTTAATAGTTTTTCTTTTATTATCATTATATCTTCATTACTTGCACATGATATTCTTTGAAACATTTGATATGGATCAATATATTTAAAAATTGGTATATTCATACATTCTTTATCAAATTTTTCATAGAATCTTTCCATTTTCATAGGTATGCATTTGAATACTTCATCAGCTTTTTCTCTTAACATCTTTTCTTTTAATTGTGTGTTTAGTTCATTAAATCTTTCTAAAATTTCCTCCATGTCTTCTGCAACATCATTTATTGCTATTTTGGCTAATTCTCCTTCTACATCATCACAATATTTTGATTTAATTGATGATAAATTCATTCCTGTAAGAAATATTGTTTTTAATGTTTTTAGATCATATGTTACTAATGACCTTTTTGAGAAATAACTAAAATATGCATATAATTTTACTATGTCTATTAATTCTATATTTCCTTGTTTTACATCTTCTAATATTTCATTAATTACTTTTGTAAATTTATCATCTTCAATTTTCCAGTATTCTTCAGTTAGTAGTCTTTTATATGCTGGCAAATTTTCTTTATCAACTGTTCTTATAATTGTCTCCATGTTTTCCTTAAATATTTTCATGTCAAATATACGTGTACGTACATAATATTCTATAAATTTGAAAAATCTGTATTCTGCTTTAAAATTATAATAATAATTACTATCAAATTCTTTTATATAAAATTGTCTATTATCTAATAAAACTCTTGAAGATACTAAAATTGATCTATATTCCTCATTATCTTTTATATTTATAAATTTTTGTTTTGTTATTTTTCCTGATTTTATTTCAAATGAAACTGCTATTGTAAATATAAGCATTGTTTGCATTATTCTGTTATTTGTATTGGGATAATATTTATTTACCATTTCGTAAATTTTTTTAAAATCGTTTAATGCATGTTTTAAAATTCTTAAGTTTCTAGTTCCACTTTTATTAAATGTTGATATTATATATCCTGTATTTTCTCTTAAAAATCTTATTAAATCTGTATCATTTTCATATCTCATTAATAGACCATTTATAATATAATCAAATTTTGGTGCATATTCAAATGTTTCTCCTATTAGCTTTTCTTTTATTCTTTCATATTCATTTGCTTTATCAAATACATCCTCAATTTGATTTTTTATTTTTTCTACCATTGGTTTGTCACTATTTGTTAGGTCTCCTTGCTTATCAAGTAAATATGTTGCTATAAATGTTTTCATTTCAAGATTACTACTTTTTAATTTAGTTGATAATTCTTTTTCATTACATATTATTATAGTTTTTATGTGATCATGTTCAACAAAATTATTAATATATCCTAAAATGTCAATAACATCTACATTTGCTCTTTCTAAATCATCGAAACATAAAACTTTGTCATCTGTTGAAAAAAATTTGGCATAATCTAATTTATCCTCGCTTTGTGATACGCCAAATAAATTTGCCATGTCTAATCCTGTTTTTGCATATTCTGGTATTGAAGTTTGCCCATGAGAATTCATATATTTTCTTAAATTTTTATCCATCAATTGAGTTGTTTCTATAAAAATTTTTTTGCTTATTTCTTCTAAATTTGATATTCCATAAAGAGACATATAAATTGTGGTATATTGCTTTCCATTCAAACTAGTAGAATCAATTTTTTTTCTTATTTTATTATTCCAAAAATATGTCTTTCCTGAACCCCACTCACCATTTATCATAATTGCATAATCAGTATAATCTGATCTTATATAATCTAATATACTTTCTACTAATTCTTCCATAATTCTTCCTTTCTTAAGGATATTTTTCCTTTTGTTAATCTTTTAATTATATGCTTTAATTTATTTTTAGTCTTTTGCTATTGTAATTATACCTATTTTAGATGGTTCTGCTTGTGTAAGTATTTTTGAACATTCATTAGCAGTACTGCCTGTTGTATATATATCATCTAATAGTAACACTTTTTTATTAGATATTTTTTGTTTATTTTTTATAATATATACATCTTTTATGTTTTCTTCTCTTTGCTCTTTATTTAATTTGCTTTGAGATATTATGTTTTTCCTTTTTAATAAGCAATTTTTGATTAATTTAATTTTAAGACATTTTGCTAAATCTTTTGCAATTAATTCACATTGATTATAACCTCTTTCTTTTAATCTTTTTTTGCTTATTGGAACTGGAATTATTATATCATAACCATTTAAAATTTGGAAAGCTTTTTTATTATTTAATAAAAAGTTTTTTTGTATAAAATTTGTAATAGCCCTATATTTATAAGATTCACCATCAAATTTAAATTTTATAATTTCTTGCCTTATTAGTCCTTCATATTTAAAAAAATAAATATGTTCATCAAAATATTTTCTATGAAACCCATTTTTTGTAATGTAACTATCTACTTTAAATGTTGCTTGCTTTTTTAATTTTATATTACATTTACTACATAAATAATTTTTACTTAATTTTCCACAAATACTGCACATTGGTGGAAAAATTAACATTTGTAAATTTTCACATTTGCTTTTTAGTTCTATAATATGTATTCACTCCATTTTTACTTTACATTTTTTATTTTATATTCTAATCCTGTGTTTCTCTTTTTACTATCTACATTTTTTATCATATATTCTATAACTTGTCCTTTGCTTATTATTATTAATAATTGTTTTGCTCTTGTAATTCCTGTGTAAAGTAAATTTCTAGTTAATAAAATCGGGGAAGTTGGTGGAATAACCATAACTACTACATCAAATTCACTGCCTTGTGCTTTATGAATAGTTATTGCATAACTCAATTCAATTTGATCTAATTCTGAAAATTCATACCAACAAATTTTTTCATCATCAAATTTTATTTTAATATTCTTTTGTTTCTCATCTATCTGTATTATTTTTCCTATTTCTCCATTAAATACTCCTTTACCTGTTTCATATGTTACATTTACCTTATTTTCATTGCATTTATTTACTTCACTTTCTTCATTATTCTCATTCCATCTTTCCCAAAAAATATCATAATTATTTTTTATCTGCATAACTCTATCTCCGCTCTCTAAAAATTCCCTCTATACTATTTCTTTCTCTTTTCTCTTCTTTATGCGGATTTAATACTTGTTGTAATGATCTATTTAATTCTTTAGTTCCAAGCATACCCTTTTTAGTTGGTGTTAAAACTTGAATATTATCAAAGAAATCATAATTTCCAAATTTTCTTAACCTTCCATTGCATAATGATATTACCTGTTTTAACATATTTTCTTGATTATTCTCTTTAATGAAAAAAAAGTCTTTTTTTGAATATTCCATTTCTTGATCTTTTGCTATAAATGGCTCTCCATTATTTACTTTATGTGCATTTACTATTATCTGACTCTGTGCAGCTTGCCTAAAAATTTTATCTAAATGTATGGTTGCTAATTTTTCTGATTTTATTAAATCTTGTAATACATTTCCTGGTCCTACAGATGATAATTGATCACTATCACCAACTAACACTAATTTAGTTCCTTTATAAATACACCTTACCAAATAACTCATTAAAAATGTATCAACCATTGACATTTCGTCAATTATTATTATGTCTGCATCTATGGGTGCTCCTTGGTAATTATTATCTTTTTTGTATAGCGATTCTTCATCAATTTTTCCTATTTCTAATAATCGATGTAATGTACTTGCCTCTTTTCCAGTTGTTTCAGCCATTCTTTTTGCTGCTCTACCTGTTGGAGCACATAATATTACTTTATATTTTTTTTCTTCAAAAATTTCAATGACTGATTTTATTATTGTTGTTTTTCCTGTTCCTGGTCCTCCAGAAATTATTGTTACATTGTTTTCGTTTATTAATTCTATTGCTTGTATTTGTTTATCAGATAAAATTATTCCCGTTTTTTCCTCTATTTTTTTGATTTTTAGATTTATATTATTTATTTTTTTTATATTCTTAACTTCTTTAAGCATTATTACATTCTCTGCTATTATTTTTTCCGCTTCATAAAACTGCGACAAATATAACCATTCTGAACCGTTTTCTCTATCTTCTACAACTATTTCTTCAGTTAATCTTAAGTTTATTATATTATTTTCTATTTCTTCTTTAGATGTTCCTATTAATTGTAAAACAAATTCTACTAAATTTTCTTTTAAAGTACATGTATGACCATTATATGTAATACGTATAAGTGCATATTTTATTGCACTTTTAATTCTTTTACTATTATTAGATTCCATTCCTAAATTAATTGCTATTTTGTCTATTTGCTTAAAATCTACACCTCTTACTAAATCAATTAGTATATATGGGTTTGATTCTATTTCTTCTATAGCTTTTATGCCTAATAAATCATATACTCTTTTAGCACTTTCTACACCTATGCCAAACTTTTCTAAAAATCCAACTATCTGCCATATTTCTAAATTTTCCACAAATGTTTGTGAGATTTCTTGGGCTTTTTCTTTTGTTATTCCTTTTATTATTGTCAGCTTTTCTGGATTGTATTTCAAAATATTTATAGTATCTTCTCCAAAATTATTAATTATTTTTTTTGCTGTTACAGATCCTACTCCTTTTATTGTTCCATTTGATAAATATTTCTCTAATGCTTCTAATGTTTTTGGCATTAGTTTTTCAAAAGCTTCAACTTTAAATTGTATTCCGTAATCTTTATGCTCTACATATTTTCCTATTAATTTTAAAGTATCTCCACTATTTATAAATGGAAGATACCCTACTATTGTAGTTATTTCATCTTCCATTTCAAATTCTGCTATTAAATAACTATTTACTTCGTTTCGATAGATTATATCTACTACTACTCCTTCTATTTCCAAATTTATGCCTCTTTTCTTTTTTTGCTTTGATTTATTTTACTATATGCCTTTAAAAAAATCAACTGATAATAAAGTATCAGTTGATTTTATATGTTATAAAATAATATCCTAGTTATATATATATAATTGTGGATTTATCGGTTTTCCATTTTGTCTAATTTCTATATGCAAATGTGGTCCAGTTGAATTTCCTGTTGATCCTACTGCTGATATTATATCTCCAGCTTCAACAGTCTGACCTTTATGAACATATAATTTACTACAATGTCCATACCATGTTTCAATACCATTTCCATGATCTATTTTTACAACATTTCCTAATCCTGTTGTATCATATCCTGAATATATTATTGTGCCAGCTGCTATTGCCTTTATATCAGTTCCTGCTACACATGCTATATCTAACCCTTTATGTGCAGAAGACCTTATACTGCTTAATTCTCCAAATCTTGATGAAATTATAGTATTTACAGATGAGTCTATTGGCATTGATGCTATTTTTATTCCATTTATTTTTGTAGCACCATTTTCCTCTATTATAATATTAACAGCTTGTTCTAAATTTGTTTCTGCTACTTCTAGCGATTCTATACTGATTTCTTCAAGATTGTTTGTATATTTTTCAATTACTTGAAGGTTTAAATCGAGTTCTTTTTCATATTCGTTTTTTATATCTTCAACTATTTTACTTGCTTCTTCTATACTTTCAACATATGATTTTACTTGATCGTCTAATGTTACTGCAAAATATTTATAAGTAATTTCTGCATTATTTTTTAATTGTTCTATTACTTCATCTTCATTAGTTTCTTGTTGCTTACTCATTAATTTTAATTCATATTCTGGCTTACAAGCTAAAGTTACAAAGTCTATATTATTACCCTGTTGATTTAATATTTTTTCTTCTATCAAATCCTCAAATTCTTTCTTGTTTTCAATATATCCTATTGTTTCTCCTTCAACTTTAACTTCATATGATGGTTTATATTTTATTATTATTATCGCGATTATCAAACTCAAACCTATTGCCATTATGCTAAAAACTTTCATCATTTCTTTTGTACCGTATTTTAGCTTTTTTATTAAAATAATATACACTCTCCTTTTAGTTTTTACGCGAAACATTTTTAATTATAACACATTTTTCAAGCTTTTGCAAATTTTTACTTTCTTTTCTCCTTCTATCTACCTTTATGAATGTTTTTTGTTTTGCTTATTTCTTATTATCTACGTTTTTTATTCAATTATACTCTTTTTTTCTTATTTTTACTTATTTTTCCTCATTTTTCTTTTTTCAATGTTTCATGTTATATTATTATTTGATAATTTTAGTACTGTTTCTTATATGTTGGAGGTTTTATGAAAAGTTTAATAGTTGATAAAAAATTTAATAACAAAAAACTTTCTACGTTTTTATTTTACTCCTTTCCTAATCTTTCAATTAATTCTTTTTATAAGGCTTTGCGCAAAAAAGATTTGCGAATTAATAATGTTAAAGTAAATTCAGATGTTGTTTTACACACTTCTGATTGTATTTCAGTATATATTTCTGATAATGCCTTATATCATAATTTCAATTTAGATATTGTTTATCAAGATGATAATATCTTACTGATTAATAAACCTTCAAATATTGAAGTAACAGGTAATAACAGCTTAACTTCTCATATACATTTAGCTTATAGTTCTTCTAATTTTAAACCTATGCCTTGCCATAGACTTGATAGAAATACTACTGGTATGGTTTTATTCGCTAAAAATGAAGAATCTTTAAATATTTTACTTGATAAGTTTAAAAATCGTGAAATTGAAAAACATTATCTAGCATTAGTATATGGCATTCCACCTAAATATTATGATAAATTAGAAGCATATTTATTTAAGGATAATAAAAAATCTATTGTTTATATTTCGAATAGACCTAAATCTGGTTATAAAAAAATAATCACTTCATATACTATTTTACAAAAAAATGATAATAATTCTTGTCTACTTGATGTTCAGATAGAAACTGGTAGAACTCATCAGATTAGGGCTCATCTTGCTTATATTGGTTATCCAATTATTGGAGATGGAAAATATGGTTTAAATGATATAAATAAGAAGTTCGGAGCTAGAACTCAAAGATTATGCAATTATAAGATTAAATTTAATTTTTTAACTGATTCAAAACATCTCAATTATTTAAATGGTAAAGAGTTTGCTATAGATTGTAATTGGACTAAATAGTTATATAGTGATTATTATTAAAATTTATTAGTTTCTATTTTAACTTACTTAATTTAATTAGTTATTCATTATTGCAAAAGTACTAAAAATGAGTTATACTATCATATAAATAGTATTTTTGATTTGCGGGTATAATTTAGTGGTAGAATGCCATGCTTCCGACCTGGTAGCGAGGGTTCGATTCCCTCTACCCGCTCCATTAAGTAAAATCGTCGCACCAGACGAAAGTATTGATAAATCAACTGTAGAAGGTTGATTTTTTTGTTGCCTTTATCTTGAAAAAGGAAGTAATATGTAATCAAAAATAAAAAAGTTAGAAGAAGTTGAAATTGAAAGTGATTTTTGTAGTCCTATATAATTCCTAACAAGTACTGAATTTTTCCTCCTAGTCAAAATTCGAACTATGAGACTAAATTCCAAGCCCTTTATAAAAAGTTTATTAAATTTATTTGATAATTTCATGTGAAAATGTAAAATTTATGTTATAATAAATTTGTCAGATATTGACGAATTTAAAAGAGTAAGAAAAAGATGAATCAATATTTAAAAAATTCAAATGAAGAAATAAGGAATTACTTGAAAATATTATCACCAGAATTTCCAGAATGGTTATTAGAATATATTTATACCCCAGAGATGTTAAGACTTGATGGAATAGGAATGTCTTGTGGTACATTATATACAAAACTATATAATAACAAATACTTTTATTCTTCGCTAACTCATAGTGTCGCAGTTTCATTAATTATATGGAATTTTACACATGACAAAAAACAAACTATATCCGGTCTATTTCATGACATTTCAACTCCTACTTTTAAACATTGCATTGATTTTATGAATGGAGATTCAGAACGTCAAGAATCTACTGAAGAAAGAACAGAGCAAATAATCAGAAACTCAAAAGAAATAATGACATTGTTAGAAAGAGATTGTATAAAAGTAGAAGAAGTTTTGAATTATCATATTTATCCTATTGCAGATAACAATATGCCTAGATTGAGTGCCGATAGATTGGAATATACTTTATCAGAAGGTCTTTATCAAGTAAAGGTATTCGAACTTAAAGATATAGAAAAATATTATACATGATATTTCAAAATTATGGCCTCGTTGGGTTGAAGATGAAAGTAGATTATGCATGCAATTTATTGCTAATATTGTAAAATCAATGAATATAAAAAATTATATTACAGTTGATGATTTATATAAATTTTCTGAAAAAGAAGTATTATCATTAATTCAAAATTGTGAAGATAATTATATAAAGAATGCATTTAAAAATTTTCAGAATGCAACAAGAACATCTGTATATAAAAGCGATGAACTAAATAATAAAATCTATTGTACTAGTGTAAAAAGCAAAAAAAGATACATTAATCCTTTAGTTAATTTAGATAATAAAGCTAGTAGAATAAAAGATGTTTCTACGTTATCCAATAATGATATAAGTAATTTCTTAAATATGAAACATCATAAATTTATAGGATTTAATTTTGACTTTAAATCATATGTAACATAGAAAATAAAATAATCTCTAAAACAAATTTTTTTTAATTTAGTGTAATTTATTAAATATAAGAATTAGACAAAACAGGTGCAAAGGGAGTAAGTAAATTAGCACAATTACTTTGGGCATCTCCTATCGGACGAAAAGCTGATATTTACATTGCAGAGAGACCTTATAAAATGGAAATAGAACTAAAGAGAATGCAAGCAAAATATGATAGTATTCCTATAGAATATCAAGTTGAGCCCACTTCTTATATAGCATTAATTTGTAAAAATCAATAGATATCAAACAAATATTTGTAATAATTTTACAATTGTTTACTTTTAAAATATGTAGTGTTACAATTGATGTGAAACAAAAAATATAGAAAAAAAGTGAT
>CAMMHE010000028.1 GCA_946496575.1 uncultured Clostridium sp.
GCATAAGCTGTCGGTTTTGTGGCAATACAAAACCTATGCTCGCTACACTTATAGATATTAAATTTGGCAATATATTTGTCTATTTGCTCCTACCTGCAATTTTTTATACATATATTAGTTCATTTAATACAATTTCTTCTGCTGTGCTTTTAAAATTATTCATCATGCTAACCCAGTAAAGTTGCTCTGTATTTTTCATTTCTTCTGTTAAATTGTTTTGTTCTTTTAATTGTTCAATTATAATGTCAATTCTCTTTTCTGCTGTTTCTTGAATCTCTTTTAAATGTTTATTTAAAGTTCCTTTTGTGAACATTATCATATATTCTGCTTTCTTATTTTCTTTTAGAAATTTTAGTCTTAATCTTCCGTATTTATTTAATATAATTTTTTCTTCTTTTTCTAAAACTAAATTGGGCATATAATAATCTCCAACTTTTGTGTATTCAATTCCGTATTTATTTTCCATTTTGTTTTCTTTTAATTCTTTATTTTCCATTTTCAATTCCTCCATTTATTTTAAATTCTAACTAACTTTTTCTCGTTCTCTTACTCTAATTGCTCCAACAATTCTATTTGCTTTTTTCTGTGGATATTTTTTATCATCTGTTACTAATTCCACTAATTTAAAAAGTTTTTCTCCATTATTGTTTGTTTCATCTATTGTAAGATATTTTTTCTGGTAGCCTTTCTTTTTCTCATCTAATCTTGCTACTTCATAATAAGATACTTCGTAATAGTCATTTAATCTTTTAATATATTCTTCTAGTTCTTGCTTGTCCATCATAATTGTTGTTCTAACTTCTTTATCTTTTTCATCTGCAATAGTCATATCAAACATTCCATTTTGCATTAACTTGTATATCTGATTAATAAATGTTTTCCTTAATTTTAAATTTATTAATTTGTAATTACCCTTACTATCCTTTTCAACTGTAATACTTTCTAAAAACTTTGAAATAAATTCTTGCTTTTCTTCTTTGTCTTTACTTTTCCATTCTGCCATTAACATATCATAAAATTTATTAGAACGAATTAGTTTTTCCTTTTCTACATCTCTATCCGCCATTAAGTGTTGTGGGCTAAAAGATTGTTTATTTAAGTCTATTGTTTCTATTCGCTTTTGTTCTAACATTTCTAATTTTTCATCAATTGCTTTATATTCTTTTGAAAATTCTTCTACATCAACAATTTCTTTCAAGTATGCTTCTTTTATTCTGCTTTTTTGGTTTCTTAATGTGTTTATTTCTTTATCAAGTTTATCTGTGTTTTTCTCTTTTTTATCTGCTAAAACAGGATAAAAGTATTTTTTTACTGTCATATCATATTCAATTAAATCCATTATCATTGGCATAACTTGTTCTTCTATTAAATCTTCTCGAAGATAGATTTTACAATCTGAGCAATGATAATACATATATTTTTTCTTTTTACCTCCTGTTCCTTTACTACCCATCAACTTACCACATTTAGGACATTTCATTTTTTGCATAAATATATAAACTCTATCTCTACAATATGCTCTTTGATTTTTTTCTTTTTGTATTTGCACATCTTCAAACATTGCTCTTGTTATAATAGGCTCTACCACGTTAGGATATATTACAGGCTCTTTTCCTTGTTCTTTTGCTACTCTTTTAAATCGTTCATAATCTCCTACATAAATTTTGTTATTTATTATTTTTTCTATGGTAGAATCATCCCATTTTTTAGGTTCTAAAACCTTTTCTTCGTTTAAAATATTGGCTATCGTTTGATAACTTTTACCTTGTAAATATAGATTAAATATTCTAATAATAATATCTTTTGTAGTTTCATCAATTACAACTTTCTTTGTTTCATCTCGTTTATAACCTAGTGGACAAGTTCCGTGGAAGATGTCCAGATTTTATTGCACCTGTTAGACCAAATTTTGTTCTTTCTGATACTATTTCAATCTCTAACTGAGATAAAACTGTTAGCATTCTGACAAAAAATCTCCCATTAGCAGTTGAAGTATTTACATCATCTCTATCACATACCAAATAACAATGATGTTCTTCTAGTTCTGAAATTAACACCTCTAAATCTCTCACAGACCTTGTAACTCTATCTAATTTATAGGCTACAATATAATTAATTTTGCCTGCTCTCATATCTTCTAACATTTGCTGAAAGGCAGGTCTATCAGACATATTTTTTGCACTAATTCCTGCATCTTTGTAAACTTTATGGATTTTATAATCTTTATATTTACAAAGCTGTTTTAACTTTTCCTCCTGTTCTCCTAAACTAAATCCTTCGCGTGCCTGATCTTCTGTACTCACACGGATATAAATTCCTGCTACTTTTCTTTCTTCGTTCATTACAAAATTACCTCCTTTTTCTATTTAACGAATTAGAAAGACACTAAAAAAAGTGCCACATAGCATGTTTGCCTTTGCTATTGACACTTTAGAATTTTATATTTATTGCTTTAACTATCTCTATCCTTTTATTTTTAAATACGATTAATAAATCAATATAGTACAATTTTTAAAAACTCTAAAATATCAATGTTTTGACTTGCTATGTTATGTATTCATTAAATTTTGATAGTGGATATTTATTTTCCAGACTATCTATGTAAAAGTAATCTTGCTCATTAAAGAATAAATATAGCTTATCTTTAATAATTACTCGGTGCGGCTCTACATACGCTAAATTCGTATGTTCCACAATTCTTAAGGTACCATTAATAATTTCTGGTTTAACCTTATTCATTTTGCAAGTCCATTCGATTTTAGAGAATAATTCTTTACTCATATTGATTTCTTTTTTTGTTATTTGTAACATAATACCACAAAAACCTCCTTTTTTCAATATTTTGGGTCAAAAAAAGACCGTTTCATTTTTTGAAACGGTTTAAAGTTTTTGTGTTGTCAAATTCTTATAATCTTGAAATTAAGTTGTATCAAGCATTATAGAGAGTTCGACAAAAACTCGTCTTGGTGCCTACAACCAGAATCGAACTGGTGACCTCAGCCTTACCAAGGCTGCGCTCTGCCGACTGAGCTATATAGGCATTTTTTATATTATATAATTAATTAATATTTTTGTAAATGGTTTTATTTTCATTTTTTAAATTTTGTAACACATTTTCCTTATATTCATATTATATACCATACTAATGATATTTCAAAAGAGAAGACTAAAAGATTATATTATTTAAATCCTTTAGCAAATGTATCTTATCATAAGAAAGGGGGGAAATAATATGCCAGAGAATAGAGGAGGATGTGGTTGCGGTTTCGGATTCGGCGATGACTGCTGCTGGATAATAATTCTTATACTTTTAATATGCTGCTGCTGTGGTGGCGGAAGAGGAGGCTGCTGTTAGTTTTCCTATATTACAAGAAAAGTGGTTATGCCCACCTTTCTTTGCTTAACTTATTTAAATTGAATATATAAAAGAACTGTAAACATTAATTTTACAGTCCTATATAATCATTTATATGTTGCATTAGTTTTGCTTTAACTAATGCAACTTTTATATTTCCATTTGACTTCCTAAAAATGTAGCTGCTGATTGTGCCACTTTTGTTTCTACATCGTTCATTTTTATATTTGAATCTTTAGCTAGTAATATTACTGTTCCTATTGTATCGCCATTTGATATTATTGGATATACTACTTGAGAATTATATTTTCTCTCATTTGTATCATTTCTTGTTATTGGCATAGCTATATTACTATTTTCTTTACTCGTATAAATTTCTTTATCTTCCATTAATTGTTCTAATTCTTCACTTACATTTTGCTCTAAAAATTCTTTTTTTGATCCTCCTGATACTGCAATTATTGTATCTTTATCAGTTATACATGCTATATGTCCAGTAGTTTTTGATAATGTTTCTGCATATTCTGTTGCGAATTCTGAAAGTTCTCCTATTGGAGAGTATTTTTTTAATATTATTTGTCCTTCTCTATCAGTAAATATTTCTAAAGGATCTCCTTCTTTTATTCTTAATGTTTTCCTAATTTCTTTTGGAATTACAACTCTTCCTAAATCATCAATTCTTCTTACAACTCCAGTTGCTTTCACGTTTTTCCCTCCTTTTTTGCCATGTTTAGTATTATTATGTCAAAAAGGGAAAATTTTTATGCAATAAAAAATTATTTTTTTATTGATAAAATTTTATATCGTATTATTCCTGCAGGAGCTTCTACTTCAATTGTTTTACCTTTTTTTGATCCAATAAGTGCCTTTCCAATAGGTGATTCATTAGAAATTTTATTTTCTGCAAGATTCACTTCTGTAGAACCTACTATTGTATATTCAACGTCTTCATCAAATTCAATGTCGTGTAGTTTAACAGTGTTTCCTATTTGAACCGTTTTTGTATCTATATCTTTTTCATCTATTACTTTAGCATATCTTAATTTATTCTCTAGCTCTGCTATTTTTATTTCGTTTTCTGATTGAGCATTTTTTGCTTCATCATACTCTGAATTTTCAGATAAGTCTCCAAATCCCAATGCTACTTTTATTCTTTCTGCTATTTCAACTCTTTTTTCAGTTTTTAAATATTCTAATTCTTTTTCTAAATTGTCATAACCTTCCTGTGTCAAAATTACTTCTTTTTCTTCCATCTGCGTTTCCTTCTTTCTTGTTAAATTCTTTAATATATTAAAACATATTGTTTATTTTGTCAATGTTTTTTAATAATTATATTTAGATTTTAAAATTATTAATTAAAATAAATAGCTTTATTCCCTTAAATATAATATTTTAAGGGAAAAGCTATTTGGGTTTTCTTATGTAATAACTACATATTATTTCTATATTATATACATTATTTTAGTATTAATACATGTCTGGCATTTCTTGACCATGTCCTCCGCCACAGTTGCATCCTTTTTCTTCTGGTTTATCTGCCACTAGGCTTTCTGTTGTTAGTACCATTGATGCTATTGATGCAGCATTTTGAATTGCACTTCTTGCAACTTTTGTTGGATCTACTATTCCAGCTTTTTTCATGTCTACATATTCTTCTTTTGCAGCATCAAATCCAAATCCTTGACTTGATTTTTTTACATTATCTAATATTACTGCTGGTTCTAATCCTGCATTTCTTGCTATTTGTTTTACAGGTTCTTCTAAAGCTTTTAACACTATTTGTGCTCCTAGCTTTTCTCCATCAGATAATTCTTTTACTAATTTTTCTACACTTGGAATTACATTTACATATGCTGTTCCTCCACCTGCTACAATTCCTTCTTCAACAGCTGCTTTTGTTGCTGATAATGCATCTTCTATTCTCAATTTTTTCTCCTTCATTTCAACTTCAGTTGCTGCTCCTACTCCAATTACTGCAACTCCACCAGCTATTTTTGCTAATCTTTCTTGTAAACCTTCTTTTTCATATTCACTTTTTGTTTCTTCTATTTGAGTTTTTATTTGTCTTACTCTATTTTCAATTTGTTCTTTGTTTCCTGCTCCATCTACTATTATTGTATTCTCTTTTTGTACTTTAACTTGTTTTGCTCTACCCAATTGTTCAATTGTAGTATCTTTTATTTCTAACCCTAAATCTGAAGTTATAACTTCTCCTCCTGTCAATATTGCTATGTCTTCTAACATTGCCTTTCTTTTATCTCCAAATCCTGGTGCCTTTACTGCTACAACATTTAAAACTCCTCTTAATTTGTTTAGTATAAGTGTTGATAAAGCTTCATTTTCTACTTCATCACATATTATTAATAATTTTCCTGATTGTTGCATTAAATTTTCTAATAATGGTAATATTTCTTGAATGTTACTTATCTTTTTGTCTGTAATTAATATATATGGATTATCTAATACTGCTTCCATTTTTTCTGTATCTGTTACCATATATGGAGATACATATCCTTTATCAAATTGCATTCCTTCTACTACATTCAATTCTGTATTAGATGTTTTTGATTCTTCTATTGTTATAACTCCATCTTTTGATACTCTTTCCATTGCATCTGCAATTAATGTTCCTATTTCTAAACTGTTTGCTGATATACTTGCAACCCTTGCTATATCATCTTTTCCAGCTACAGGTGATGTTATTTCTTTTAATCCCTTTACTGTTTCTGCAACTGCTTTATCCATACCTCTTTTTATTGCCATTGGATCAGCTCCAGCTGCTACATTTTTTACTCCTTCTTTTATCATTGCTTGTGCCAAAACAGTTGCTGTAGTTGTTCCATCTCCTGCTACATCATTTGTTTTTGTTGATACTTCTTTTACTAAACGTGCTCCCATGTTTTCAAATTTATCTTCTAATTCTATTTCTTTTGCTATTGTAACTCCATCATTCGTAATTAATGGTGATCCAAAACTTTTATCTAATACAACATTTCTTCCTTTTGGTCCTAATGTAACCTTTACTGTGTCTGCTAATTTATTGACACCTTCTAATAATGCTTTTCTTGCATCTTCTCCATATTTAATAACTTTAGCCATTTAAAACCCTCTCCTATCATTTTATTATATTTTTTGCTATATAATTATAGCATTTATTCAACAACTGCTAAAATATCATCTTGCTTTACAATTATATATTCCTCACCTTCATATTTCACTTCTGTACCAGCATATTTACTTACTATTACTTTGTCACCTCTTTTTACATACATTTCTTCTAATTTTCCGTCTATTTTTTCTCCTGGTCCTACTTCTATTACTTCAGCTATTTGTGGCTTTTCTTTTGCTGCATTTGATAAAATAATTCCACTTTTTGTTGTTTCTTCTCCTTCTTTCATTTTAATTAAAACTCTGTTTGATAATGGTTTTATCATTACAATTACCTCCTTTAATTAGTCTAACTTAGATTTACAAATAATTTTTTCATTTTGTCATATTATATCGAAAGTTAGCAGTCTAAGTTTAAGACTGCTAATACTTTATACCCTTTTTTCAAAATTGTCAATAGTTATTTATAATTTTTCACATTTTTTTCACATTTTATAATACTTGAGTTACTATTACCCTATCATTTCCATATAAATCCTTTTTACAATATGTTGATTCATATTTTTTAGAGTTTTCTATTATTTCTATTACATCTATTTTTTGATCATACCCTATTTCAAAACATAAGTAGCTTTCAAATTTTAAGTATGGATATGCTTCTTCTACAATTTTTCTGTAAAAATCTAATCCATCTATTCCTCCATCAAGTGCTAAAATTGGCTCATTTTGTACTTCATTATCTAGTGTTTTTATTACCTCTGTTTTTATATATGGAGGATTAGCAACTATAATATCAAATTTTATATTTTTTATTTGTTTAAATAGATTTGATTCAATAAATTCTATTCTATCTTGTACTTGATTATTTTCTGCATTAATTTTTGCTACCTCTAATGCCTTCTTACTTATATCTGAAGCATATACTTGACAATATGGTAAATATTTAGCTACAGATACTGCTATTGCTCCACTTCCTGTGCACAAATCTAATATTATTGGTTTTTTAATTTTTTTTCCTAGTTTTATTACTTCCTCCACTAGCACCTCTGTATCTGGTCTTGGTATTAAAACATCTCTATTTACGAAAAAGTTTATTTTCATAAATTCTTGTAAATTTGTTATGTGTTGAAGAGGTATTCCCTTTGAAAGTTTTTCCAAATTCTTCATATATGTTTTTTCCTGCTCAAGTGTTATCTTTTCATTATCATATATTATTAGTTGCTCCCTTTTTTTATTTAAGACATATTGCAAAAGTAATCTTGCCTTTAACTTTGGGCTATCTATTTTGTTTGATTTTAATATTATCATTCCTTTGGATAAAGCTTGTTTTATGGTCATACTTCTTCACTTTCTTTCTTACAATTATTAGTTCTGATTCTCTTTTTTTATTTCTTCAAATCGCTTTATTTTAGCAGTTGTAGTTTTGATCATTGGATCTTTTGAAATTATTAAATTTTTAATATATTTGTATTTAGGCATAGTCTTATTTATCTTTTTTATGTCTTTCCAAATTAAATCTCTTAATTCTTCATCAGATAAATTTGCATAATTATCTTTTATATATTCTTCATCATATACAATTTTAACTGATAGAATTAAATCATCATCTTTTTCTTTACCAAATACTATTACTTCTGACACATATGGAAGTTTAACTATTAATGCTTCTATTTCTTCTGGATATATATTCTTTCCATTTTTTAATACTATTACATTCTTTTTTCTTCCTGTTATAAATAAATATCCGTCTTTGTCAATATAACCTAAATCTCCTGTATAAAACCACCCATCTTTTATTACCTTTTTTGTTTCATCTTCCATTTCATAATATCCTAACATTATATTTGGTCCTTTTGCTATTATCTCACCTATTCCATTATTAGGATTATCTATTTTTATTTCTACATCTGGTAATGGTAAACCTGTTGATCCATTTTTTATACAATTTTTTCTTTCACCTGATAATACTGGAGATGTTTCAGTTAACCCATAACCTTGAACAGTTAGAATTCCAAAATCATTAAATCCTTTTGCAACTTCTGGATCAATTGCAGATGCTCCACTTATTACAAATCTAATATTTCCACCAAGTTCATCTAAAATTTGCTTAAATATTTTCCTTCTGATATCTATTTTAAATTTTAACAGAAATCTACTTAATATTTTTGCTATCTTAATAAGTTTAGATTTTCCTTGTTTTTCCACTTGATTCATTATTTTTTTATACATTGCTTCTAATAATAGTGGAACACAAACAAATACTGTTACCTTATATTCTTTCAAATTTTCTTGAATATGTCTTAATCCATCACAAAATACATTTGTTACTCCATTTGTTAAAAAGAATAATATAGCTGTAGAACCAAATGTATGGTGTAATGGTAAAAATGCTAAATTAACATCATTTTCATACACATCTTCTGTAAGATTTAAATTGTATATATTATTTGCTATGTTTCTATTAGAAAGCATTACTGCTTTAGCTGAAGATGTTGTTCCAGATGTAAATATTATTGTAGCCATTTCGTCTGGATCAATTTTATGATTTTGAAATCTTCTATCATTACTTTCTATATATTTTTTTCCTTTTTCTATTAAATTATATAGATATAAGTATTCTATATCTTTTTCAGAATTCATGCAAATATAATGTTTTAAATTAGTATTTTTTTTATTTTTTATATTATACATTATTTCTAAATATTCTGCATCAAATACAATTGCATCTGCCTTACTTCTTTGTATTGACATTATTATTTCATCTTCTTGCAATCCTTTATCTAATGGTACTGCTATTCCTACTCCACATAATATTGATGAATATGTAAGCACCCATTCATAGCTATTTTTTCCTATTATTGCTATTCTTTTTCCTTCAAGTCCTAAATTTATTAGTGCTGCTCCTAAATTTTGTATATCTTCTCCAAATTGCTCATAAGTTATATTAGTATATTTAATTTGTTTTCCTATTTTATTTTTTATTATAAAAGCATTATTTTTCGGATATTTTTTTATTGAATTACTTAGATAATCTTTTATTGTATCAAAACTTTCGACTTTGTTTAATTTGAATTTATTATTCATAATATCTTTCCTTTCGTAATATAGTATTGAATACTATGTTATCAAATATTAAACTTTAAGTCAATACTTTGACTATTCATTCAATAAAAATATCATTCCTATAAATTTGACTACTCTTGTTTTTTATGGTATTATACAAATCGAGGGGTGTATTATATGTCAACTATGAATTTTAATGTCAAAGATTTTCATATTCCACGATGGGAAGAATTGCCAAATATAGAATTATATATGGATCAAGTACTTACATATATTGAAAATACGTTAAAAGATTATATAAAAGTTGAAACTAATGAGAAGCTTATAACAAAAACCATGATAAATAATTATGTTAAGCAAAATGTTATTCTGCCACCTCAAAATAAAAAATATAATAAATTACACATTGCTGAATTATTTGTAATTTGTATCTTAAAGCAAGTATATAGTATTCCTGAAATAAAAAATCTTATATCTCTTGCTTTGAAAACATCATCCCCTGAAGTTAGTTATAATAAATTTTGTGATATATTAACAGAGTCATTAATCTCTACATTTGAAGGTACAGAATATTCTATTGCCTCAACTTTAACTGCTGAACAATACTTATTAAAAAATGTAGTTCAATCTTTTGCTAATAAGTTATATGTTCAAATTGCATATTTATACAAAGAATAATAATTGATAAGACCACTTCAAGTAATAGTATTGATGTGGTCTTTATTTTATATTTTATTTTTCTCTTGATAATTTAAACAAGTCTTTTAAATTCAATCTTTTTCCATAATGTAGTACAGCTCCTGAATATGCTTTTATTGAAACAAATGCAAGGAAAATAGCTGTTACTAATAATACAATTATTGATATTAAAATTTCTCCTCCTGTTACACCTCCAGCTAAAATTCTTCCTGGCATAGAAAATGCTGATGAAAATGGAAATATTGATGCAAATTTACTTGCTGAACTGTCTGGTATTGTTGCTGTGAAATAAGCTAGGTAAAAAGAAATCAATGCAATTAATGCTATTGGAGTTTGAGCTGATTGTAAATCTTCTGTTTTGCTAACTGTTGCTCCTGTTACTGCATTCAAGAATGCATATACTGTATATCCTAAAATAAAGTATACTATACATATTAATATAGAGAATACACTAAAGTTTATATTTACTATCATTGTAGATATAAAATCTAAATCTGCTGGTATAAAAATCTTATATGAAATAAATGCTGTTAGTATTAATAATAGCATTTGTCCTAATCCAACTAGACCCATTGCTACTGTTTTTCCAATAATTATATTGCGAGGAGTTGTGGAAGTTACTAATGTTTCCATTACTCTTGAGGTTTTTTCACTTGATACAGATACTGCTACAGTATTACCGTAAAAATATACAGCAAAAAATAATATAAATGCTGAAATCATAGCAATTCCATAATTATTATTTTCATCGTCTAAATATTTCGTTTCATATTCAATTTCTGAATTTATATTACTTATTGATTCTGCATTAACATTTGCTTCTGATAGGGCTTTATTTATTTGCATTGTTTTAATCATTGAGATAAACTGATTGATAGTTGTTTCATCATTTACAAACATGCTTCCTTTTGATGTGTATTTTAATTTTATAGCTCCTGTTTCTTCATTTTTGGTTATTTCAAACATTCCATTTATTTCATCATTTTGGATTTTATTTATTAAATCTTCTTTTGAATTGTTTGGATTAAGCTCTATATCCCACATTGCTGTTTTTGCTATTTCTGGTAATAAATTTATGTCTTCTCCTATAATTTTGCTTTCATCTAATACTACATATTTAAGATTTTCAGTTTCTTCTTGGTCTTCTCCTTCGAATAAATTGATTATATTTGGAACATTACACACAATAATAATTATTAACATTAATATTATTGTTGTTATTATAAATGATTTTTTACTTATATTTTCTTTTATTGTATATTTTAATATAGTTATTGTATCTTTCATATTATTCACCTACCTTATCTATAAATATTTCTTGAAGCGATGGCTCTTTTAATTCAAATTTTTGAATTATTATTTTATTTTCTACTAATTTTTCTAGCAGTTTTTGAGCATCTTCTTCTTTCTGAATTTTAAATTCATATCCATTTGCTTTTTTATCAATTATTTTAAAATTATTTGGTATATAATTTTCTATTTCTTGGTAGGTTTCAATAAGTAAATTATTTCTTCCATATGATTTTTTTATTTCATTTAAATTTCCCTGTAATACTGTTTTACCATGTTTTAGCATTATTATATCTTGGCAATATTCTTCTACTACAGCCATCTGATGGCTTGATAATATAATATATGTCCCCTGTTTTATTAAATCATTTATTACTTCTTTTATTATTTTTGTATTTACAGGATCTAATCCACTAAATGGTTCGTCTAAAATTAATAGCTCTGGTTTATGTATTATAGAAATTATAAGTTGGACTTTTTGCTGATTTCCTTTTGATAATTGTTCTGCTGGCTTGTATAAATATTCTTCTAATCCTAACTTTTTACACCATTCTACTGCTTCATTTTTTGCTTCTTCTTTTTTCATTCCCTTTAATGTTGCAAAATACATTAATTGGTCATATAGTTTTGCTTTTGCATAAATTCCTCTTTCTTCTGGCAAATAACCAAATCTAACATTTTGCTTGCATACTTTTTTACCATTCCATGAAATCTCTCCTTCGTCTTTTTGTATTATGTTTAATAACATCCTCATTGTTGTTGTTTTTCCTGCACCATTTGCACCAAGTAATCCATAGACTCCAGGTTTATTCATATATATAGAAATTTTATCTACAACTTTTTTATTTCCATAAGTTTTGCTTACATTTTCTAACTTTAAACCCATTTCTATTTTCTCCCCTTTCTTTTCCCATAGATAATAGCATTTTTATGACCTGTAGTCAATATATATTTAAAAAGAATTAAAAATAAAGTGAACTTTAAAATAGTCCACTTTAAAATCTATTCTTCTTCATTTTCATCATTATCTATTTTTTCTGCTAAATCTTTCATTGTAAGATTTATTCTACCTTGCTCATCAATTTCGTATACTTTTACTGTTACTCTATCTCCTACTTTTAATACATCTTCAACATTTTTTATTCTTTCTTTAGATATTTTTGAAATGTGTAATAGCCCCTCTTTTCCAGATCCTAAATCTACAAATGCTCCAAATGCCATTATTTTTGTTACTGTTCCATAGTAAATTCCACCTACTTCAATTTCTCTTACAATGTCTTCTATCATTTCTAGGGCTTCATTTGCTTTTTCTGTGTTTTCAGAATAGATAAATACTTGTCCATCTTCTTCAATATCTATTTTTACACCTGTTTCTTCAATTATTTTGTTAATTGTTTTTCCTCCAGTTCCTATTACATCTTTTATTTTTTCTACTTTTATTTTTGTTGTTATGATTTTAGGTGCATATTTTGATATTTCTGCTCTTGGTTTTTCTATTTGTTTTAACATTATTTCATTTAAAATATAATTTCTTGCATTTTTTGTTCTTTCAAATGCTTCTTCTATTATTTGGTAAGATAATCCATCTACTTTGATATCTACTTGTATTGCTGTAATTCCTTTTTCTGTTCCTCCTACTTTAAAGTCCATGTCTCCAAAGAAATCTTCTAATCCTTGAATATCTGTAAGCATCACATAATCGTTTGGATTGTCAGGGTTTGTTATTAATCCTGTTGAAATCCCTGCTACTGGTCTTTTTATTGGTACACCAGCATCCATTAATGCTAATGTACTACCACATATACTTGCTTGTGATGTTGAACCATTTGAAGATAGAACTTCTGATACAACTCTAATTGCATAAGGAAATTCTTCTTTTGAAGGGATTACTGGAACTAAAGCTTTTTCAGCTAATGCTCCATGTCCTATTTCTCTTCTTCCTGGTCCACGTGAAGCTCTTGCTTCACCTACACTATATGCTGGGAAATTGTATTGATGCATATATCTTTTTGATGTTTCTGTGTCTATTCCATCAAGCTCTTGCTCTTCACTTGCCATTCCAAGTGTAGCAACTGATAACACTTGTGTTTGTCCTCTTGTAAATAATGCACTACCATGTACACGTGGTAATAAACCTACTTCACATGATAGAGGTCTTATTTCATCTAATGCTCTTCCATCTACTCTTTTATGCTCAATAAATATCATTTCTCTAACACATTTTTTTTCTAGTTTGTATATTGCTTCTCCAATTTGCTGGGTATTTTCTTCGGCATATTCACTTCCAAATTTTTCTTGAACTGATTCTGCTATTTTGTCTGATAAAGCTGATACATTATTGTCTCTAGCTTCTTTGTCAACTTCTTGTACTGCTATTTTCATATCTTCTTTGAAATTTTCTTCTAAATAATTATATAAGTCTTTATCTATTTCAAATGATTTATATTCAAATTTAGGTTTTCCTATTTCTTCTTTCATTTTTTCTATGAATTCACACATTTTTTTGATTTCAACATGTCCTACTTTTATTGCTTCTAGCATTTTTTCATTTGAAATTTCGTTTGCACCTGCTTCTATCATTGCAATTTTGTCAATTGTTCCTGCTACTGTTAGATTTAAGTCACTTATTTTTCTTTGTTCTTCATTTGGATTTATTATGATTTCTCCATTTATTATTCCTACATTTACTGCTGCTGTTGGACCTCCAAATGGAATATCTGATATTGAAAGTGCTGCTGAAGCTCCTATCATTGCTGCAACTTCTGGTGAATTGTCTTGATCTACTGAAAGAACTGTAGCTACTACTACTACATCATTTCTAAAGTCTTTTGGAAATAATGGTCTTAATGGTCTATCAATAGCTCTTGATACTAATATTGCTTTATCACTTGGTTTTCCCTCTCTTTTTTGAAATGAACCTGGAATTTTTCCTACGGAATATAGTTTTTCTTCATAGTCTACTGATAACGGAAAAAAGTCTATTCCTTCTTTTGGTTCTTTTGATGCTGTTACATTTACTAGTACACATGTATCACCATATCTTACTAATACACTTCCGTTTGCTAATCCTGCCATTTTTCCTGTTTCAAAACTAATTTTTCTTCCAGCTAATTCTGTTTCATAAATTTTAAACATATTTTCTTCCTTTCTCTTCCTAAAAAAGCCCGTGCATAGCACTGGGCCTTTAAAGTTTTTATTTTCTTAAGCCTAATTTTTCAACTAAGGCTTTGTATCTTTCTTCATCTTTTTTTTGTAAATAATTTAACATATTTCTTCTTTTTCCTACCATTTTTAAAAGTCCACGTCTTGAATGATTATCTTTTTTATGAACTTTTAAGTGTTCTGTTAATTCATTAATTCTTTCTGTTAAAAGAGCAACTTGCACTTCTGCTGAACCTGTATCAGCTTCATCTCTTTTATACGTATTAATAATTTCTATTTTTCTTTCCTTTGTCATAGTTACACCTCCTATTTTCTTTTTTCGCCTTAAACTGAATAAAAGTTTTGGTGTTTTCCTCTTTACTAAGTATAAGGTAATTTTTTATCATTGTTATTGTACTACACTTCAAAGGAAATTGCAAGCTTTTTCTTTTATTTTATATAAATACTCGGATCAACGTAAACAGAATCTTTTAACATTTCAAAATGTAAATGTGTATCATCAGCTATTTCAAATGTAGCCGAACTTCCAACTGTTCCAATTGTTTGTCCTTGTTTTACAGCTTCTCCTTCTACGACAAATTCAGCTGTTAATAGATTAGAATATACTGTTTTAAAACCTCCATCATGTTCAATAATTACTGTTAAACCATACCTCGGGTCATTTTTTATTGCTGTTACTGTACCATCTGCTGCTGCTTTTACAACCTCTCTGCTATCTGCTTTTATGTCAATTGCCTGATGAACTATCCATTCTTGTAATGTTTCTGAATAAACTAAATTGTCTTTTGCATACCCTTTTATTATTTCTCCTTCAACTGGCATTATAAATACTATTTCCTTATCTTCTTTTGACTCTTCTACTTTTTCTTTTGCAGTATTTGCATTAGTAGTGGTATTATTTGAGTTAGTAGTTGTATTTTCCTTTGAAGTATTTGTATTATTTATTGATGTATTTTGTTTATTAGTATTAGTACTAGTATTTACATTTGTATTTGTATTTTCTTTTTCACTTTCATCTACTGTTTTTCCTATTTGCGTACTTACACTTTCAGAATTTTCATTATCTACTTCTGAAACTATTTTTTCTTCATTCTCACGTACTTGTGAATTTTCTTGGTTTTGTTTTGCAATTTCTTGTTGCTCTTTTTTTGCACCTATTACATTTCCTATTATTATATAGCTTATTATTACAATAGCTATAATTATTGCAACTGATATATAGATTACTATCTTGCTACTACCACGTGCATTTTTTTCCATTCTTTTAGGTTCTCTACTCATATTTTAACATTCCTTTCTTTATTAAGGCACAAAATGAAATTACTACTAAAAATTGTAATCATTGCCTTTTTTTTGTTAATACAAGTATTTCCCTTTTGAATAAAAATATACTCACTTTTAATTATTATTTTACCTAATAATTTGTAATTTCTACTCCTGTATAAAAATGTTTTATTATATCTTCATATCCGGTTCCATTTTTAGCTAAACTGTCTGCTCCAGTTTGACTCATACCAACTCCATGCCCATAACCTATTACTGAAAATATAATATTATTTTCTTGTCTTTTTATATTAAAATTTGTAGATCTTAATCCTAAAATTGTTCTTGCTTCTGTTCCTGCAATTTGAGTATTTCCAAATTTGACTGTTTTTACTCTGCCAGAATCAGTGTATTCCAAAATTTCTATTGCTTTTTCATCATTAAAATCTATTTGAGCATTTGGATATTTTTCTTTGATCTTATTTAAAAGTTCTTCTTGTGATAATGTTACTTCTGAATTATATTGTGAATATCCTTCTTCTCCTGATGTTTCAACTGATTTCAAATATGGGTATTCTATTCCTCCCCATATATTTACTGATGATTCGGTTACTCCTCCACTATTTGAATGAAAAAATGCATTTATTGGGCTACCTTCATAAGTTATTATTTTTCCTGTTGTTTCATCTACCGCTTCCACAATTTTTTGCCAATTTGATTCTCTTTCACTTTCTTCCCATCTTGATTGTCTATCTTCTTTTGATATCCATGCTTGACAGCATGTAGACGAGTCACATATTTGTGCACTTTCATGTTTATTTGCATTGTTTTGTATTTGATAAATTAAATATGTTCGTGCAACTACTGCTTGTGCTTTTAAGGCTTCTTTTTCATATGATGCAGGCATTTCCGCTGATACTACGCCATAAAGATATTGGTCTAACCCTATCTCCTCTATTGTACCTTCTTCAACATGTAATAATTTTATTGTATTGTATTCTCTATAATCATAATTTGAGCTATTTGTTTCGTCTATTGTGTCTTGCTGCTCTATTACTTCATTTTCTATATTTCCACCATTGTTTTCATCATTTGTTTTTGCTTGAGTTTCTTTTGCTGTTACTTCTGGTATTTTTGTACATATGGCTGGCAACATAAAACATATAAAAATAAAACAAATAAAATAAATAAGGATTTTTTTCAATAAAATCCTTCCTTTCCTTTAATTAAATTTTATCAACTTGATAATGCTTTTTTCATATTATTTAAAATTTTTCTTTCTGTTCTTGAAACTTGTACTTGACTTATACCAAGTATTTTTGAGACTTGCATTTGTGTTTTGTTTTTATAAAATCTAAGTAATATTACTTCTCTATCTTTTTCTTGTAAGTCTTCAATTAATTTTTTTATTGTTAATTTATTAGATATTAATGTTTGCTCATCTTTCCCTGTTGATATTCTATCAATTATATTTATTGTTTTATTTGTTTTATTGTCTGTATAGCTTGCTTCCTCTATTGAATCTACAGGGTTTGTAGACTCCATTGCCATTATTATTTCTTCTTTTGGTATTTTTAATGTTTCAGATATTTGTTTTATGGTAATTTCTTCTCCTGTTCTATTTAAATATTCTTTTTTTAATTCTAGTATTTTTATATTTAATTCTTTAATTCCTCTACTTATTTTTATAGGTCCATCATCTCGTATAAATCTTTTTATTTCTCCTAGAATATATGGCACTGCATATGTTGATAGTCTTACTTCAAAACTTACATCAAATCTCTTTATTGCTTTTATAAAACCCATACATCCAATTTGGTATAAATCTTCTGTCTCATATCCTCTACCTGTGAATCTTTTTACTATATTCCAAATTAATCCGATTGTTTTCTTCTATTAATTTTGTCATCTGTTCTTTATTACCATTTTGTGCTTCTATTATTCTTTCTGCACTATTTTCATACACATTTGTTCCTCCTCTTTTGAATTTATAACTATCTATGTAATAATACCTATGTCATTTGAAGTTCTTTACTTTCGATGTTACTTTTTATTCTTTTTCTCATTTTTACTTTAGTTCCTAGTCCTAATATAGAATCAATTTCTACATTATCCATAAAACTTTCCATTATTGTAAACCCCATTCCTGATCTTTCTAAATTGGGCTTTGTAGTATATAATGGTTGCTTTGCTAGTTTTATATCTTCTATTCCCTTTCCTGTATCGGAAATTTCTATTATTATTTCATCTTCTATTATTTGACATCTTATTTTTACAATTCCTTGCTTTTCCTCATATCCATGAATAATAGCATTTGTTACTGCTTCTGATACAGCGGTTTTTAAATCTGCTAATTCTTCTATTGTTGGATCCAATTGTGCTGCAAATGCCGCAACTGTAATTCTAGCAAATGCTTCATTATTTGATTTACTTAAAAATTCTAATTTCATTTCATTATTTAATTTGTTCATTTTTATTTTTATGTTAGACCTCTAACATATCTCCTTTCTTAATTTTTGTATTATAAACACTTATACCGCTTTTTCTTCTAAATCTGTAACACGGATTATTTTTAAAATTCCACTTAATTCTAATATTCTTTTAATGCTTTCTGTTACATTAGCAATTTCTACTTCCCCTCCTAGCATGTTTGCTATTCTATATCTACCTATTATAAGTCCTATTCCTGCACTATCCATAAAAGTGACACTATTAAAATCAAATATAATTTTTTTAGGCATATGTCTTTCAATTTCATAATCTGCTTTCCTCCTTATCTTTTGTACAGTACATTCATCAATTTCTTCTGTAAGTTTCAAAATCAGTAGTTTTTCGTCACTATAATATCTACTTTCCATCTTTACTACTATTTGCTAGTTTCTATTCTAGCAACTCTCCTTTCTTTTGTTTTTTGCAAGTTTTATGTACTTACTTTTAGAAAATTTATTTTTGTTTATTTTCTGAAAATATTATACGCTATATTCCATTTTTTTCCAATAGCAAAAAATGTCGAATATTGACAATCATTCGACATTTTTTTATATTATATTTAATTAATTCTTTTTACATAGGATTTATGAATTTACTTCTGCTCCTAAATAGTATCGTCCGTTGTTTCCTTAATTTTTAGTGTGAATATTCAACTTGTGTAAGTATTTTCATTTATTTTATTGAAAATCCATCTATTTCATTTCCATTTATTAAATCAGCATCTACACTAACAATAGGGAATAATGGAAAATCTATAGTATC
>CAMMHE010000029.1 GCA_946496575.1 uncultured Clostridium sp.
TGTAGCAAGTACCATAGCTAGAATATTTTTATTTTTCAAAAATATACCCCCTTTTTATTATAAAAATATAATAATTAATTAGTTAGATGAAACTAACTTTAATTACATTTATTATATTATTACAAAAATATACAGTCAATAAATATAATTATTAAAAATTTCTCATTAAGGTTACAAAGAATAATATTATCAAAATAATGTTATTATATTTATATGTTTAAAATTAGACATATATAAAATAATATTTTTATTATTAATTAAAATATTATTCTTTTGTTACACTTAATGTTACAGAAAGGTAATTATATAAAGTTTATTTACATGTTAAAGTTATCTCATATTCTTTTTTTCTGTAAATACAGAATTATAAATTTTAACACCATTATATGAGCAACATTCATATAATGTATTATCTAATATTACTCTATCAATTTGTACATTAGATTAAGAAAGAGTTATATCCACTATTTCCGCTAATAACTAAATTTTCTTCTTCGTTCCATTGTGGAATTTCATTAATATCTAGATTTGGATAAACTATAAAATCTATCTTAATACCTCTATAATCTTATACAACAATATTCATATTATTATTATAATCATAATAACCTAAATTTTAATATATTATAATAGTCGATTTATTTCTTCATACTGATACATTACTAATTCAACAAGAGAACTTCAAAAGCCTTTTTAAAATGTAATACATTATTTTTTAATATTTTTTCATATCCTATAACAGATATAATTAAATCAATTTTTGTCCCTACAAATAATACTATAAATTATTATAAGATAAATAAAAGCGACATTCTGTTTCTGTATAAAAAACTAGAAGGCCGCTTTTATTTATAAAATTATTTAATAAATATATTTTGAAAAAACTTTAAGTTATTTTTGAGTAACAAAAATAAAATTCTCAATATTAATCTAATAGATTATTATGTAATATATCTTTTTATATAGATTATTAATTATCCTCTACATCACAACAACCACAACAAGATTTTTCTCCTTTTATTGTGCAAGAACAACTTTCTGGACAACCAATACATTTTTTTCCACTCTTTTTTTCTTTATAGATATATATACTGGCTGAAACTAAAATGATTAAAATAATACCAATTATGATATAATTAATCATATACTTTTTACTCCTTTAAGTTCATATTCCTGTTGTAAATTTTTATCGGATTTAACACATAAATATACAACAAATGCTACCATAATAATTACTGCTATTAAACCTGGTACAAAACCAACACCAAAAGAACCTGTTGTAATTAATGTACCAATCTGATAAACTAAGAAACCAATAACATAACCTGTACCTAATTGTAAACCGATACCTGCCCACAACCATTTTTTGCTCTTGATTTCAGAGTTCATAGCACCAATAGCTGCAAAACAAGGAGGTGTATAAAGATTAAACATAAGATATGCAAGAGCTGCAACTTTTGTAATGGCAATTATACCTGCGATTTCACTACCTGTACCTTCTATCATTGCTAATTCATCAGTATCAATAAGATTTTCAAGACCAACAAAGCATACCGCTAAAGTTCCTACAACATTTTCTTTTGCAATAAATCCTGTAACTGCTGCTGCTGCTAACTGCCAGCTAACTACACCAACAACAGGAACTAATAAATATGCAAAAGGACTAGCAATAGAAGCTAAAATAGAACTATCTGCTGTTTCTGCAACCTGAAAACTCCAATTGAAAGTTTGCATAATTTGTACTGCTGTATTACATAATAAAATAATTGTAGCAGCTTTTACTATATAAGCCTTACCACGTGAAAGCATCGCTTTTAAAGCAAATAAAAATGAAGGTATCTTATATTCAGGTAATTCCATAATAAAGAAAGATTTACGGTTTTTGTATCCTGCTATTTTATTTACTAATAAAGCTCCCAAGAAAATTAAAATGATACCTGTAAAATACATAAGGAAACTAACCCAACCTGCATCTTCAAAAAATGCACCTGCAAATAATGCAATAACAGGAATTTTAGCACCACAAGGCATAAAAGGAGTTAACATTGCTGTTGCACGGCGTTCACGTTCATTTCTTATAGTACGACTTGCCATAACACCCGGTATTGCACAACCTGAACCAATAACAAAAGGAATTACAGACTTACCGGAAAGCCCAACTTTTTTGAATATTGGGTCTAACACTACTGAAACACGTGACATATATCCACAGTCTTCCAATAAAGCGATTAAGAAATACATAATCATAACTAAAGGTAAGAAACCAACAACAGCACCTACACCACCAATAATACCATCTACCAATAAAGCTGATAATAACGGATTTGCATCTGCCAATAATTCTCCTACATATCCTTGGAAAGTTTCAATCCATGCTACTAATGTATCTGCAATAAACGGACCAACCCAAACCTGAGAAATTTGGAATACCAAAAACATAACAAAGGCAAAAATAGGAATACCCATAATTTTATTAGTCAAAATGTTATCTATGGCATCACCTGTACCTTTATCCTTTGTTAATACCTTTCTTTTTTCAACTTCAGAAACTAACTGATTAACAAAAGCAAAACGTTTACGGTCTGCGTCTTCAACTATATGTTTATCCGTTAAGTCAATATTCCCTTGTACATAAGGAGCTTTCTGAACTTGTCCTTTAAGAGCAACTGTTGCATCAATAACTGATTTTAAACCTTCTTCTGAAATTGATACCGTTTCAATTACAGGGCATCTGAGTTTTTCAGATAATAAATTTACATCAATAGATGTTTGCTTTTTCTTATTAATATCACTTTTATTAAGAGCAACCACTACCGGAATTCCTAATTCCAAAAGCTGTGTTGTAAAAAATAAACTTCTACTCAAATTAGTAGCATCTACAATGTTAATAATGGCATCAGGATGTTCATTTTTTACATAAGAACTTGTAATACTTTCCTCAGATGTAAAAGGTGACATTGAATATGCACCTGGAAGGTCTACTGCAACCAAACCTTCCACTCCATTATAATAATTTTTTTTGATTGAATGTTCCTTTTTTTCAACTGTAACACCTGCCCAGTTTCCAACCTTTTCATTTCTACCTGTTAAGGCATTATACATTGTTGTCTTACCAGAGTTTGGATTACCTGTAAGAGCAATTCTCATAATATTTCCTCCTCACACTTACTTAAATTATATTATTAAAGAATATAGTTATCTAAAACTAACTTTATTCCAAAATAAACTGTTTTAAACATAAATCAAATATATATTGCTGCTGCTAATTGATTGTCAATATTATATCTACCATCTTTAATAGAAACGACACATCCTCCTTTTAAATGTGATACAACCGTAATAGGCTCTCCTACATAGCAACCAAGAGAGAATAGAAAAGAATTTAATTCTTCATCATCTGTATCAATTTTTTGTATAATATATTCTTTTCCTTCAACTGCATCAACTAATGTCATGCTAATTCCTCCTTATATAAAATATTTTTACTATATTAGTTTTAAATTTAATTTTAAAATAAAATTATTAGTTAGATTTAACTAACTATTCATAAGTATATATCTTTATGATACAATATGTCAAGAAAAACCATTTATAAATAATATTATTTTATATCAATTATATAATTATACTATCAATAAGAGTTTCTAAATATTATTCTTTATAAATTCATTACTATTTTTTGTTTATAATGTAGCTTTTTATATTAAATAGATATATCTTTTCTTTTTTTCTAGAATATATTATGTATAGTTTGATATTATTTTAAAAATATTCAAAAGATAATTATATTAATATCTAGACTTAATTATAAATTATATGAAATAATTTCTGTTGTATTTATATGTAAAATTGGCAAATATAGTATTTTCTCTAAGAGAAATTTAACTAAAAATATCTGTTGTTCACTTTTGTAATATTATAGTTATGTTAAAGTTCCACTTATTAAGTTATCAGTAATATTTTAAACTCCATCTTTAAATTTAATTATATATAGATTACTATAATAATAAAAGAATTCAAGGAAAAACAAACTGGATGCTTCCTATAAAATATAGAGAAGCATCCAAGTGTTGTACCTAATTTATAAATATATATCTAAAATTTTAGGTATATATCATTCAATATAGTATTTTAATATTTATATTGTTCTAATATAACTTATAAATTCATTATTATATAAAAAATATTTTTAATTACTTTTTATTTCCAATGTAGAATCTTTTAAACGATAATACAGATTACTGTCTCCTTTTTCTTTATAAGTTTCAAGTGTTCCTTCTACTATAATTTCTGTATTATCTTTTGGATATTCATTTGGATAAACATGTGTTCCATCGTCCCATACAAACTCTAAACCTTGTGTACAACAAGCTGTTGCATCTTGAATAATACAATAATGATAATATTGACCTGTTGGTTCATAATAAGCTGCATAATAAAGTCCCTCTATACGAAATGTCTTTCCGATATAATTTTTAGGACACATCATCATCTGATAAATCGTAGCATATACCATATCTGCATTCATTGTTGTTAAATCATAATCTACATTGCTATTAGATTTTACTTCTACTTTTTCTTGTGTTTTGAGTGATTTATCCATATCTAAATTATCAGATGATGTAGTATATTGTGTTTCATTATCATCTACAGAAAAGGTAGAATTTGAAATTTGTTCATTTATTATATTTTCAATAGAATTACTGTTATTTACTATAGCATTTCTATCATTATTATTTCTACATCCTATTATTATTAAAATTAATACAAAGCAAATAATTGATAGTGGCATTATATGCTTCATAACATTACTACCTCCTTAAAATCTTACCTATAATATAAGAAATTACAAAAGCTGATATATCAGTAGTTACTATGGTAGAACCTACCGGTGTTCCTGCCACAATAGAAATAAGAATACCAATAAAAGCACATAATACCGACAATACTACAGAACAAACGGTAACACTTAGAAAACTTTTAAATATCCTCATTGCTGAAAGTGCCGGAAAAATTACTAGTGCAGAAATCAATAAAGAACCTACAAGATTCATAGCCAATACAATAATAACAGCAGTAATAACAGCAATTAATAAATTGTACAAATCTGATTTTATTCCAGTAGCTTTAGCAAAATTCTCATCAAAAGTTACAGCAAAAATTTTATTATAAAATAAAATGAATATAACTACTACAAGTATAGATAAAATTAAACATAATCTTACTTCTTTTATAGTTAATGTCAGAATAGAAGTAGAACCAAATAATGTACTACATACATCTCCTGATAAATTTGGACCAGTAGAAAAGATATTCATCAATAAATAACCAATTGCTAATGCTCCAACAGAAATCATTGCAATAGCAGCATCACCTTTAATTTCTGTACTTTGTCCTGTACGTAGTAACAGAACTGCACAAATTATAGTAATTGGTAAAACAAAAAACATATCATTGCTAAAATTCAAAATTGCAGCTACTGCCATAGCACCAAAAGCTACATGAGAAAGTCCATCACCAATAAATGAAAATCTCTTTAACACTAATGTAACACCTAGAAGAGAAGAACATAAAGCTATCATTATCCCTACTATCAAAGCATACCATACGAAAGGATATTGAAAATACAAAATTAGTTTTTCGATAATTTCACTCATTTATATTCACCTCTTGATAATTTTGCAAATTTCTTTCCTATATCACTTTCTAGATACTCTTCTTTTGTTCCTGCAAAAACTATCTTATCAATATGTATAATATGACTAGCATATTTAATAGCTGAAGCAATATCATGTGAAATCATAATAATAGTTATCCCATCTATTTGATTTAAGTCTCTAATTAAATTATACATTTCCAAAGTTACCTTAGGGTCAAGACCAGATACTGGTTCATCCAAAAGTAGTATCTTACGAGTAGAACATAATGCTCTTGCTAATAGAACACGCTGTTGTTGTCCACCAGATAATTCACGATAACACTTTTTTGAAATATGAGTAATTTTCATTTTTTCCATAATCTCTTCGGCAAGAATTTTTTCTGATTTATTATAGAAAGGTCGAAAGCCACAACGGCTCTGACATCCTGAGAGAACAATCTCTCTCACGGATGCCGGAAAATCCTGCTGCACTAATGTCTGTTGTGGAAGATATCCAATTTCATTATATTTCAACTCATTGCCTATCAAAATGCTACCACTAATAGGAGGATGTAAATGTAGTAGGGTTTTCATTAATGTAGATTTACCTGAACCATTTTCACCAACAATACAGAAATAATCTCCAGCATTTATAGAAAAACTTATATCATTTATTACAGTCTTACCATCATATCCTAATGTTAGATTTTGGCAAATAAATTGAGCCATAGTCTTCCTCCTTATTTTAATGCTTCCTGTAAAATTTCTAAGTTGCTTTCCATAATAGAAAGGTACGTAGCTCCATTTGAAACATCTTTAGTAGTTATAGATTGCATAGAGTCTAGTGCCATTATATTTTGGTCTTTACTATGTGTATTTTGAACAATAGTTTTTGCAATCTTCTGATCTGATTTTTCAATAGTAAGGATACTATTCAAACTAAGCTCATCAACTTTACCTGCGAGGAATGTAATAGTTTCAAAGCTAGCTTCTGTTTCTGCAGAACACCCTACAAATGCTGCATAGTATGAAAGACCATAATCATCTACAAAATATCTAAATGGAAATCTATCACCAAACAATATAGTTTTATGAACTGCATTATCTACTACTTTACAATATTCACTATCAAGAGCCATAAGCTTTTCAATATATGCAGAAGTATTTTTAAAATAAGTTTCCTTATTATCTGGATCAATTTCTTGTAATGCATTTGAAATAGCTTTACAAAGTATTTCTGTATTTTTCAATGATAACCAAACGTGTTCATCTTTTTCTTCTTCATGATTATGTCCCATAAGTTCTTCAATAATCTCATTAACTGAGAGAACATCTTTTACAAAAAATGGATTAGTTTCTAAATCCATTAATTTATCAAAACTTTCATCTCCAAAGTAAACATGGAAATGTTGAGCTTTAGTTGATTCATAGCTATGGTCATTAAATTGCACATACTTTGGTGCATCATTACTATCAGTTTCGAATTGATAGCGTACACTACTTATTTTTCCATTATCATCAACTTTAATATTATATCCAGCATATTTATATTCAGCAGAAACTGTATTTCCATCGTTATATGTAAAAGCAATATAATTATCATTAATTGTAATATTGTTCACATCGGAGACCCAAGATGACTTATATTTTTCAATATATGTTTCTTTGTTTGTAGTGCTATCTTCGTCATTTTCAGCTTTATATTCACAATATTCATCTAAGTCACCATTTAATAAATACGGATAAAGAGATTTCCACTTACCATCAAAATCAGAAAGTGTACGATTTTCTATATTATCCATTGTGATTTCTTCATTATGACTATGGCTATGTCCATGGTCTTCTTCCTGCATACCTTCAACCATTTCCTCTATTTTTACAGAATCGCCTAAAACATCCAAAAGATTGATAACTTTCATATCTTTATTGGTAGCTTCTTTAAGTGCATCATTTACCCATCTATCTGACTCACCACCAACATAAATAAAAAGATCACATGTTGAAATTTTCATAATATCCTCAGTAGTTGGCTGATAGCTATGTAAATCCACACCATTATCAAGTAACATTGTAATTTCTGCTTGTTCAATTTTATCACCAAGAATTTCTTTTACCCAATCATATTCTGGAAATATAGTGGTTACAATTTGAATTTTGTCTTCTTGAGAAGTATTTGTAATATTGTCTTTGCAAGCAGATAAGCATAAAATAATCATAACTGCAATTAAAAACATTGCTATATATTTTTTCATTGAATAAAACCTCCATATATTTACTCATATTTCTAAAAATTATTACAAAAATACAAATCTTAACTATATCCTCATAAAATAAATATATGAATATATATTAATAAAAGTTATTTTTCTATTTTTTGTCATGCTAATAGACTTAAGTTTTCATATAGTTTACTTTACAAATATACAATAATGCACTCTTGTAATTGAAAGTTTTATTCAATTATTTAATCTTACCTTTTGACTTATAAGAGATATACAAGACATAAATAAAATAAAAATAGGAATATAAAATAAAGCAATTAATAAAGGAATATCAAAAATAAGTATTCCATTACCAATATAACCTTGACTAATTTGATTTAATGTTTGCTCTGCATGATGAATACACTCACAAACATAACAATCCTCTCCTGCACAATCATGGTCAGCTTCTTTAATAATAAAGAGTATGGAAAAAAGAGTAACTATAATAAATGTTGTACAAATTATAATTGCAAATATTCTCTGTTTTTTAGTATACATATTTTTCCTCCTCTTAAATTTCTTTTTTCATTAAATACTTGGTTCTTTGCAATCCTTACATATTCCGTAAAATACTATTCTTAAAGAGTTAATTTCAAAGTCATGATGTTCAAGCATATGTTGTATTAAACCATCTACTTCATTACATTGTAAATGAAGTAGTTTCCCACACTTTTCGCATTTACAATGATAGCAGACCTGTTGCCTTAAATTTTCTTGTTCTCCAATATATTCAAAACAAGAACTATTTGTTCCTTCAACAACATATTTTGCAACTAAGCCTTCCTTTACCATTTTTTCTAAATTACGATACACAGTAGTAGTTCCAACTGCTATCCCTGCATTTTCAAAATAATAACATATATCATTAACAGTAACATGACTACCTTGAACAGATTTTAAAAAGGTAAGTAATTCTTTCATTTGTCTTGTTTTATACTTTTTTTTTCTACCCAAATGAACCATTCTCCTTTCAAATTGAAAACTGTTTTCAGTTTACTTCTAAAATGCAACTTTGTCAAGCAAATTGAAAATTATTTTCATTTTATATAGTTTTAATACTAATTAAGTAAAATTTTTTATAAACATTTAATTTATTTAAAATATATGTTAATTATTTGTATAATATTTATATTTTTAAGTATCATTAATTATTCTAAACTTCTTTATCTTTTAATTAATGTAATTATAATAATAATTAAATTAGTAATAGCTGCAGCAAAACTTACAAATGCAGATGAATTTATAGAAAAATTTCCTGAAAAATACAATATTCATATTGGTGAAAATGGTTGCAAGCTTTCTGTTAGTCAAAGACAACGTATCTCTATTTCTCGTACTTTTTTAAAGAATGCACCAATTATTTTATTAGATGAAGTTACTGCTTCACTTAATATTGAAAATGAAACTTTAATACAATCTGTAATTGCTCATTTAATCAAAAATAAAACTGTTCTTGTAATTGCTCATCGTATGTGTACTATAGCTGGAGCAGACAAAATCATTGTACTTTCCAATAGAACAGTTGTTGAATAAGTAACCCCTGATTTTTTAATTCAAAAAAATGGTATATATTCACATATGGTAAAATTACAAAAAGATAGTGAAATTGGACTATTATTTAGATAATATTTAATGCATAAAAATAGTTATTGCACTTTATGCTGTTTTATACATACTAAAATAATTTATTACAAAATTATTCTATTTTCTAATTATTTATCATACTATAAAAAATAGATTGATTGTATTTTTTACTTTAAAAAATTAACTTAATTTTATTATACATATGAAAGGAGAATTATTTTGGAAATATTTATTGCATTTTTATCTACACTAATTGCAGGTTTATGTACAGGTATCGGAAGTTGTATTGCTTTTTTTGCTAAACGAACCAATAAAAAATTTCTTTCTATTAGCTTAGGATTTTAAGCAGGTGTTATGATATATGTTTCTATGATAGAAATATTTTTCAAAGCTCAAGACTCCTTAATTTCAGAATTAGGACAGAGAAAAGGAAGTTGGTTAACAGTAATAGCTTTTTTCAGTGGTATGCTTTTTATTGCTATTATTGATAAAATTATACCTACCGAAAAAAATCCTCACGAAATAAAATCTATAGAAAATAATGAACAATCTATAAACAATAAACTTATTCGTATGGGATTATTTACTGCGTTGGCAATTGCAATTCATAATTTTCCTGAAGGTATTGCTACATTTATTTCCTCATTACAGGCTCCTAGTATTGCAATACCTATTGTTGTAGCAATCGCCATTCATAATATACCTGAAGGTATTGCTGTTTCTGTTCCTATTTATCAAGCTACCGGTTCAAAAATAAAAGCTTTTAAATACTCATTTTTATCCGGATTAGCCGAGCCTATAGGTGCATTGGTAGGATGGCTTATTTTAATGCCTATTATGAGTGATATGGTCTTCGGTCTACTTTTTGCAGGTGTTGCTGGCATTATGGTCTTTATTTCTTTTGATGAACTACTTCTAGCAGCCAGAGAATATGGAGAACATCATCTTTCTTTATATGGATTAATTAGCGGAATGCTTGTTATGGCAATCAGTCTATTATTGTTTATATAAAATAATCAATAAAAAGCATATATATTTAATACTATATTAATATGTATGTTTTTTTGTATACAAAAATTATAATATTAAAATATATCTATAATATTTTTTAATATTACATTCTCTTTAGATTTTTAGGAAGCCACCCACGGTCAACGCATTTTTTCTTATTCTTTTAATTCTTTAATACTCCATAATAATACTAAGCCTAATAATTCCCAAATTAAGAATACTTGCTAATTTTTTTGTGTAAAGTGATATTCACACCATATAATCTATTGGTATAATAGAGAATATCACCACAACTTGCATACTTTTCATTTTAGATGTACTTTAATGTATGTTAATATCTTATCTGTTCTCTATAACATTGATAAAATATATTTTCGCTATTTTTTAATTTAGTTTTGATATTTTTCTTTGTTTGAAAAATATTTATTAACTCATAAATTTGCTTTTAATACAGATTTATAAAAGATTTTTTGAATATCTTTAAAATTAGAACTAGAATTATATATAACATATCATCTACAAAACTACTTTTATGATAGAATTCAATTTTTATTTCTACAATGACTATATATATGGATAATTATCTAAATAAATATATATTTTTATTCATCAATAATTCTTCAAATGGATACATATGGATACATATTTTTCTGAATACATAATATAAAAATATTGACTAACAAATTCAATATAAATCTTTTATTATTTCATAATACATTTTGAACAATGTGAAGAATATTCACTATGTTTATCAATGTATTGATTTCCCCAATCACTTAATAAATTTAGAACAGAAAGTAAAGTAAAACCATTTTCTGTTAATTGATACTCTACTCTAACTGGAATTTCATTATACTGTTTTCTCGTAATTACATCATATTGTTCTAACTGTTTTAAAGACTGTGATAACATCATATTTGTAATACCAGGAACACTTTTTTTGATATGATTATATCTCATAGGTTTTCCATCTTTTAATAAGCATATAATACTTAATTTCCATTTTCCACCAATTAAATCCATTGTTAATTTTAATGGGCATGTTGTTTCATCATCTGTTGTATAATTCATTTATAAATCCTCCTAAGTATGTTTTTTAATACATAGTATTAAAATTCTGCGTTATTACAAAAATAATATTATTAAATATAATTATCAGTGTAGATATATTTATTATACCAAGTATTATTTATTTATCAACAGGAGGACTTTAAATGCAAATATCTATTATCTATGATAGCAAAACAGGAAATACAGCTAAAGCAGCACAGTATATTATTATTGAAGGTATTGAAAAAGTGTAAGGTATATACGGAAAGGCATTTCATATTGACAATATTGATGAGACATATGTAAAAGAAAGTTGTTCTCTAATTGTAGGCTCTCCAACATACAATGGATATTTATCTGGCAAATTAAAAATATGGCTTGAATCAGGTTTAACAAAATTAAATGTTGCTGGTAAATTAGGTGGAGCTTTTGCAACAGCAGCATTTATTCATGGTGGTGGTGATTTAGCAATTCAATGTATACTTACTCATCTTATGGTAGATGGTATGATGACATATTCAAGTGGTCAGTCAAAAGGAATGCCAGTCATACATTTAGGTCCTGTAGCCATATCTCCTAATATTGATGATTTTGCAGATTTATTTAAAATATATGGACAACGTATGGCTGAACAAGCATTATTATTAAACAAATAGTTTAAAACCTTGAATTTTAAATTATTATTATAAATTTAATATATAAAATTATAATTTTCATACATATGCTGCATACCTTAGGCAAGTACAGTTTTTAAAAATTTTGTGCTTGCCTTTTTATATTAAAATTAATAATTGACATATATTTTAAGTAATAAATTAAACTAGATATATTAATATTTCCCTATATTATCATATTATATAACCTTTCTAAAAAACTACTCCCATATCAATAATTTATTTATTTCAAATTTTGTTATAGTTAATAGTATTGTTATAATATATGGTACTACTTTAATTTTTTATATTGAACAAGGTAATGTATTTATATTGTTGGATATTGTATTTTCAAAGTTCACAAATTTTAAAAAATTAATTCATATATAAGTCAAAACTTGTGTTTTTCACTTATTTTTTAATAGTAAACTTATTTAACTTTTTATAAAATATTATAAATATAAAAATCCCCCTTGTTTATTAGGAAAAACAGAAAAGCAGATTGCAGAAATTATAGGTCTAAATCAGTCAAATGTAAATAGCGCAAAATTAAAACTTTATTCAGAATTAAAAAAATATTTAAATAATATTTTTTAATTTAGTATCTTCCCCCTTTATTAAACTCAATTTCAATATATCTCGCTTATCATTTTCTTTAATAAAAGATACTACCACTTTATATCTCATATTATTGATTACTGTTTCTTCAGCACTTTCTTCTGTATACCTTATATAATCTTGTCCGTTTATATTTTTTGTATCCTAACTATCATAATGAATTAAGCCTTTTTCTAAATCTCTTTCTTCCTGATAACGTTCTTTTCTTTCCATTTGACGATAAACTGTATATAATTCTTTTGTTACTTCAACCAATTGTTTACCATCTAATTTTATGTAATATTTTCCTTCTTCTTTCATTTTGATTCCTCCGATTTGAATTTGTTTTTTTGCAAGTTCAAACCAAAACGGAGAACCTCTGATTTTTTTAGAAATAAAAAAGGGCATACTTCACCCTGTAGGATGTGTTTAGTTTAATCCTTGTGTGTAATTCTTCTTTATACACAATCATGACTTACCACACCCTTACAAAAATGTATTTTATGTCATTTTTCTTCATAAATTATAAACTTCACAATATGCAACATTTTCATTTTATAATATTAAATTTTATTTTTATACCAAAATTGTAATTAGTTGTTTTTATACATTTACAACTATTTTAAAACATAAAAAAGTATCCTTTCGGATACTTTTAATTCATATATTACGTATTTTCGTTATTTAAATTTATAATTTAAATACAACAATTTAAAAATTTGCAATTTATAAATATTTTGTTTCTGACTCTTTAGTAAAGTGTTTCTTAAGGAGCAATTTTCGTATATATGTTCCAATAATTCCACCAACAATATCACCTCCACATAAACTAATGACATATGTTGGATAGATAATTAAATTTTCTAAAATATCTACATATTTTTTCCATTATTATTAATAATTTAATATATTTTCTTTTTTCCCAAAGTATTTAACATTAATGATCCCACAAATCTATGGTATTAAAAATTACAAACGCAAGCCATATTATACTTAAAAGAATTGTAATTCTCCACTTTTCTTATCATATCAGAGAGTAACACTACATAATTGCATGCATCGTAAGTGCATAAGTATTTATCTTTATCAAACATTAGAAATAAAGAAATGATTTCTAATATAATCTGCTTCTCCATATTCTTTTAACTGATTCGATATATGCTCTTTTATCTTATAAGTATTCTTTCCTGCTATATCTATATAATATCATATACACCAAAATTCTCTATATCTGTATTTATATTTTGCATTTGCATATTTCTCATATATCATTTGGTAACTTTTCTCTTTTTAAAACCCATAATTTCTAATATACTAATTATATACTATTTATAATTTTATTTTTATATAATAAACTATGTAATTCATATGAATACTTTTTATTCATTTAATTTTTCCTCCATAATATTTTTATATTTGCAGTTAGTATCAGTTTTTATATTATATATGATTTTGCATTATAACTCTAGTAAAGCTTATAGTAACCACCAGTCTAGCCAGAGGTTTTATTTATAAACAATAATGTATAAAGTTTTTATACCTTTGACATAAATAAAATAATAATTATACCAGTTATAATATCAGAAAGTACTGATATACTAAGAATAAAATCGTAATCATCCTGATCATTCCTATAACGAACATCACTATAAATTAAATAACTTAAAATACACCTATCGTAACTAAATCTTTAATTTTTAGCTTATTTTCTTTCATATCCATACTCCTAATAATTAAATTTTTCAGCTAATTTTGTTTTTTGAATTAGATTTTTATATACCTCTGAAGATTTTGTAAGTTCCTCATGAGTTCCTGTTGTTTCAACATAGCCATCATCAATTACAACAATCTTATCTACATTTTCGATGGATTTTAGCCTATGAGAAATAATAATTACAGTCTTATCCTTAATCAATTTATTCAAGCTATCTTGAATTTTCTTTTCATTGTCTACGTCAAGACTTGCTGATATTTCATCTAATATCAAAATTGGAGCATCCTTTAAAAAAGCTCTTGCAATAGATAACCTTTGCCTTTCTCCACCTGATAACTCTGCTCCATTTTCACCAATTTTAGTATTAAATCCCTCCGGTAATTTTTCAATAAAGTCCATGCAATTAGCAAGTTTTGCTGCTCTCTTTACTTCTTCATCTGTAGCTGTTTCTTTACCTAAACGAATATTTTCCAGAATACTCGTATTAAATAAGGTAACATCCTGAAAAACGATAGAAACTTTTTTAAATAGTGAATCTGTAGATATGTTTTTAATATCTTTGCCATCAATCAAGATGCTTCCACCATCATAATCATAAAGCCTTGATACCAATCTTAATATAGATGTCTTGCCAGAACCTGATGCACCAACAAGAGCTGTTACCTCTCCCTGTTTTGCTGTAAAACTCACATCTTTTAATACTTGAGTATCTCTATCATAAGCAAATGATACGTTTTTAAATTCTATGTCATATTTAGAAAGTTCTATCTTTTCACCTTCTTGAAGTGCTACATGTTTCATTTCTTTAATTCGTTTAACTGCAGGTTCAATATAAAACATTTCCAAAGTTCCTTCTTTTGAAATATCAAATATTTCTTTTATTTTTATAGCTGCAATGATATATCCGATAAGATATAAAAGTGTTATTTCATTGTGAACAAGAAGATGAATACCAACAGCTATGACAACAGACACACTAATAAAAGAAAACAATGTAGAAATTCCCAATAATATCACTGTTCCAAATTCTACCCTAAAATGTATAGATTCACTTTCTTCCATTTTTTTATATAAATCTCTTTTTACTTGGTTAGCTTTATTAAAGCTGCTTATTTCTTGTTGTAATTCAATAGTTTCTTGAAACAGTTCCGAATTTTCTCTCAACACATTAAAATACTCACTATTTGAAGAAATATTTTTTTTCTTTGCTAAGGGCAAAATTACAAAACTGATTAGAGTAGGAATAATAGCAGCAAGCCCAAGTTTCCAATTACCAATAATCATCATAAGACCCATAAGAGGGAAAAACAACCACATACCAACTACTTTAGGTATTGAGTGACTCATAGCATGCTCAATTCTTTCTACATCTGACATAATAGCTTGAGATAAATCTGATAAATCATGTTTTGAAAAATATGAAATAGGTAGTTCCGATAATTTTTCGGCAATTCCTATTCTTAAATCGGCTGATTCTTTATAAGTTGCATTATATAGCTTCACATATTCGTTTGATAACAATATATACATAAGTACTAAAGTAAATATTGCTCCAATGATGTATTTCCATGTGTCGGTTTCGTTTCCTAAAATTAATTGATTACACAATGTCATCAAAATAAATATTACACCTAAATTTATACAATATGTTAAAAAGCATGCCCAAGTTGATTTTGTTAGATTTTTTGCACCTTGTTCGGATAAAGAATAACGTTTTTTATAATAATTCTTCATTTGATATCCTCCAATCATTTGCTGTTTCATATAAATTTAACAATCTACTATATAAACCTTGTTTTTTCAACAAGCTTTCATTATCTCCTATTTCTACTATCTTTCCGTTTTCCAATACAAATATCTCATCTACATTTTTTATACTTGTCATTCTATGTGCAATCATTATTACAGTTTTACCCTTCATAAGATTTTTAAATGCTTTTTGTAATTTATACTCATTATCTGCATCAACGGATGCACTTGCTTCATCCATAACTACTATAGGAGATTTTTTCAGTATTGCTCTTGCAATAGCTATTCTTTGTTTTTCGCCTCCTGAAAGATATACACCTTTCGAACCTATCACTGTGTTCTCTCTATCTTTAAACTTTTCAATTATTTCATCACATCCCGCAAGTTTCATTGCTTTCATAACTTCTTCTTTTGTTGCATTTTCATCTGCTAAGGCAACATTCTCATATATAGATTTTTTAAATAATTTACTGTCTTGAAATACGAAAGATATATTTTGTATGATTGTTTCTTTTGTATATTCTTCAAGAGGATATCCTCCAATTTTAATTGAACCGCCATCTACTTTATAAAATCCTGATAAAAGTTTTGCAATTGTAGACTTACCTGAACCTGAATGACCAACTAAAGCATAAGTTTTATTTTCTTCCAAAGTAAATGATAAATTTTCGAATACTTTATTATCCCCATAAGAAAAACTAACATTATCAAATTCAATATTGTAATTTTCAAATTTTTCTCTTTTTCCATACTTAAGTTTATCTTCTTGCATTTTGCAATATAAATTTTCTAAACTCTGAATCGCATAATTTGCATTAAATAAATTCATACTAGCCCACATTATTTTCATAAAAGAAACCATGATAACACCACTTAGAAAAAATATCATAATTAATTCTAATGCAAACAATTTAGGGTCATTTACCCCAGTTAAAAAGAAGCTTATAGGAATTGAAATAATTGCTATTAAACCTAAAAAAATAAGCTGATATATAACATATGGTTTTTTACACGAAATAGAATAATCATAAGCATACTGTGCATAATCTTTAATAGAGTTATGTAGTGCTTTAAACGATTTTAATTTTGTTCCAAAAATTTTAATAACCTGCATTCCTCTTATATATTCAACCGTTTCTGAACTTAGTCTATCCAAAGATGCTTGGTATAGTTTCATAAATTCAGCATTTCCCATCATTCCCTTTAAAATCAGTCCACTTACTATTGTTAATATTATAATTACAATTCCTACGTTTACACTAATAACAAAAGATAATACTATCGAAAGAATTGGTATCAATAATGCCTGAGAATTATCAGGTAGCATGTGAGCTACTGCAGTATGTGTTTTTACAGCATTGTCATCTATTGTCTTTCTTATATAACCTGATGAATTTAAATCAAAAAAGCGAAAACTGGAATCAGTAAGTCCATCAATCCCTCTTTTCCTTAAATTTGTTTCAAGTCGAAATGCAAATTTATGTGATACAATTCCTGAAATTAAATATAACAATGCACTTAATGTTAATAATATAACTATTGTTGTAGCAAAATAACTGGCATTTTCATAATTATCATTTATTATTATTTCTCTTAAAAATTTATAGATTAAATAATAAGCAAAAATCATAACAAAAGCAGAAATGCCTGATATTATAATTGATAAATAACCTATTATTTTATAATCAGATACATATTGAAATAATTTTTTATAAACTTTCATCACTATTTTCCTCTCTATTTTCTAATATTAATAAAATCATCTGTTCAAGTAACATTCTATTCTCTTTAAAACTTTCTCTTGCATCTAATAGATCTGCAGACATAATTATTGAATTTATAAAATCTGTTAAAAATTGAAAATTATTTATATTTATAAAATAAATAAAAGTACTGTCAAATACATCTTTAATACGCTCTTTTGTTTTTTCTTGTAATTCAAACATCAATTTAATTAACTCAGGATTTCTTTTTTTATTTCTTAACAATTCAACATAAAGTGGCATGTATGGATTATCATCCAACATTTTATCAACAATCTGCTTTGCTATAAATTGTTTCTCATATCCTTTTTTACATTTGTTTAAATGGCTCTTAATTATTTCATTTCTATACTCAATACCAAAAATCATAATATCTTTAAATACTTCAAATACATTTTTGTAATAATGATATACACCTCCTTTGGATAATGTAGTTCCTGCAATAATATCTTCCATTGTTGCTCTTTCTAACCCTTTTTCACTTATTACTTTAATTGCAGAATCTATTATTTCCTTTTTTCTTTCAACTTCGCTCATTCTTTTCGCAGCACACATATCTAATTCTCCTTAATATTCCTAATAATACCGACGACAACGTCGATATTATCGATATTGATATTATACATAAGTTATCTTAAACTAACAAGAGTTTTTTTTGATATTTATTTTCATTATTAAAAAGAATCTTATTCTTTATTTATATTAAAGTCGAATGTGTAATCGATTTTATCTTTATAATTAGCGATATATCAATTCATTGATAAAAAATATTTTAGTTTAAGATAGTTATGACTTCAATTTAATATAATTATCTTAAACATAAAAAGCACAAATACTATAAATAAGTATTTTCACTATAATATATTTATTAATATAACTATCCTTCTTCTGTTTACATGTAAACATGTATACATA
>CAMMHE010000030.1 GCA_946496575.1 uncultured Clostridium sp.
CAATTACTAGAAGCAGGTGTTCATTTTGGACATCAAACAAGAAGATGGGATCCAAGAATGGCTGAATATATTTTCCAAGCAAGAAATGGAATCCATATAATCGATTTACAAAAAGCTTCAAAAAAAATTGATGAAGCATATGCATTTATTAAAGAACAAGTAGAAGAAGGAAAAACAGTTCTATTTGTAGGAACTAAAAAACAAGCACAAGAGTGCATGAAAGAAGCTGCACAAAAATGTGGAATGTACTATGTAGATCAAAGATGGTTAGGAGGAATGCTAACAAACTTTGATACAATAAAATCTAGAGTGCAAAGATTGAAAGATCTAGAAGCAATGGAACAAGATGGTACTTTTGATGTATTACCTAAAAAAGAAGTAATAGGTTTAAAAAAAGAAATGGAAAAACTAGAAACAAATTTAGGTGGAATTAAAGAAATGGATAAATTACCAGGAGTTATATTTTTAGTAGATCCAAAGAAAGAAAGAATTGCAATATTAGAAGCTAAAAAATTAAATATACCTACAGTAGGAATTGTAGATACAAACTGCAATCCAGAAGATTTAGATTATCCAATTCCAGGAAACGATGATGCTATAAGAGCAGTTAAATTAATAGCTGATGTAATGGCAAATGCAGTAGTTGAAGGAAAACAAGGAGAAAGCTTTGAGGCTGAAACAACAGAAGAACAACCAGTTGAAGAAGAAATTACAACAATGGAACAATTAGTTGAAACAGAGGAGCAAAATTAAAATAAATAAGATTAGATAAAGAAAGGGTTGGAATTATTAATTACAATTGTAATAATATAAAATTAATGTTCTAACCCTATAATTTTAAAAATTAATTTAAGCTATAAATATATAGCAAAATAAAATTTAAAGGAGGAAAAACAATGATTACAGCTGCTTTAGTAAAAGAATTAAGAGAAAAAACAGGAGCAGGAATGATGGACTGCAAAAAAGTCTTAACAGAAACTGATGGAGATTTAGAAAAAGCATCAGAATTATTACGTGAAAGAGGAATTGCAAAAGCTGCTAAAAAATCTGGAAGAATAGCAGCAGAGGGATTAGTAGAAGCATTTATTTCAGATGATGCTAAAATAGGAGCTGTTGTAGAAGTTAACTCTGAAACAGACTTTGTTGCAAAGAATGCTGAATTCAAATCATTTGTAGCAGATATTGCAAAACAAGTAGCATTAAAAAATCCTGCAACAGTTGAAGAGCTTTTAGCACAAAATTCAATTTCAAAAGATGGAAAAACTGTACAAGAAGTTTTAATCGAGAAAATAGCTACAATTGGAGAAAATTTAAGTATAAGAAGATTTGCAAGATTTGAAACAACAGATGGAATGATTGAAAAATATATCCATGGGGAAGGAAAAATAGCAGTACTAGTTAGCATGAAAAATGCTGATAGAGAATTAGCAAAAGATATATGTATGCAAATAGCTGCTTCAAGACCAGAATTTGTTGATAGAAATTCAGTTCCAGCTGAAAGAGTTACAAAGGAAATGGAAATATTAAAGGCTCAAGCCATGAATGAAGGAAAGCCAGCTGAAATAGCAGAAAAAATGGTACAGGGAAGAATTGGAAAATTTTACGGAGAAATTTGTTTAATTGAACAACCATTTGTAAAAAATCCAGATGAAAAAGTATCAAAACTATTAGAAGCCAAAGGAGCAACAGTTGTAGAATTTGTAAGATTTGAAAAAGGTGAAGGAATAGAGAAAAAAGAAGAAAATTTTGCAGAAGAAGTTATGAACCAGTTAAAATAATAAATAAAAAAATTGTTAATTTGATAATTAACAATTTTTTTATTTTTAGAATCTTGTATTATTATGTATAATTTATAAATTTAATTTGCAAAAACAAAATATAGAAATTTTTTAGTTTTTCCATCTAAAATGACCAGAAATTTTATAATACAAAATATAAATTTCTAAAATATCTTCTTCACGATTCTTTTGACCAGCATTATGAATTAAATATGGAATTCCATTTTTATTTCTCTTATCAGATATAACCCCGACATGTGAGTCTTCAAAAGTCACAATATCTCCAGGTTGCCATTCAGCAATTTGATATATGTCAGTAGTTAAAGAATCCGCATTTCTTGAAAAAAATGTAATTAAATTTGGAACTCTTCTAAAGTCAATATTAGGATCAGGTTTACCTGCAACACGTGTATATTGATTTGTGTTATTTTTTATATCTTCATCTATTAGGTCTTTTAAATTATATCCAGCATTTTTAAAAGCTCTCCAAATAACATCTGTACATACTCCTTCATTATGAGGAGGATATCCTCCTGGATAATATGTGCTTTTATATGTTGGACAATTTTCAGCATCTTTTCTAGCACCAAGCATTATATCAGTATAATCATCTATACCATCATTATCAAAATCTATATTGCTTTTTATAACTTCAATGCCAAAATCTTTAGCATAATAAATTTTTTTATTAATTGGAATAATGCTTGAATGATTTAATATAAAAGTAAAGCATGTTATTACAAATATTACAAAAATAATAATTAATATTATAAAAAATTTTTTCAAATTAATCACAACCTATAGAAAAATTATATATAACTAATGTAAAAAATGCAACAAAAAATAGCATAATAAGTAAAGTAAATATTTTGTTGAAAAAAGTAAAAAAAACTTGTTTAAATATTATATTTGATATATAATAAAAATGGAAAAGAAAGGAAATAAAAACACTATATTTTTATAATTAAAGGTGATGAAATAATGAAAACAAACAAAAAACATTTAAAATATTATAATGTAAGAGAAATAAAGAATTTAAAAGAAATGTTGCAAACGTCATGTAAGTTATTTAGCAATAAAGTCGCATATTATACGAAAGAATTTGGAGATAAACAGTACAGAGAAATAAAATATAATAAATTAATAGAACATGTAAATAATTTAGGAACAGCACTAATAAATAAAGGATTAAAAAACAAAAGAATTGCTATAATAGGAGAAAATAGATATAATTGGGCATGTAGTTATTTAGCAGTAATATGTGGAACAGGTATAGTAGTTCCATTAGATAGATATCTTCCAAAAGATGAGTTAATAAGATGTTTAAAAAGAGCAGAGGTTTCTGCTGTTATTTATTCTGATAAGGTAAAAGAAGTTATTGAACAAATTGCTGTAGAAAATCAAATAGAATTAGAATATTATATAGGAATGGATACAAAAAAGAGTGAAGGAAAGTTTATATCATATAATGAGTTATTGCATTTAGGAAAAACACTTATAGAAAATGGTGATAAAGAATTTATAAATGCTAAAATTGATATAGATGCAATAGCTGAAATCTTATTTACATCAGGGACAACATCTAAATCAAAGGCAGTTATGCTTTCACAAAGAAATTTAATGTTTAATGTCCACCAACAAAATATGATGATAAATATAAAAAAGGATGATGTATTTTTATCATTCTTACCAATCCACCATGTTTATGAATGTGTATGTGGATTTTTAACACCAATTTATAGAGGTTCAGCAGTAGCATATTGTGAAGGATTAAGATATATTCAAGAAAATATGCGAGAAGCACATATTTCAGTATTTTTAGCTGTACCATTGGTATTTGAGAAAATGTATAAAAAAATATGGATAGAAATTGAGAAAAAAGGAAAAACAAAATTAGTGAAAAAAATGATAAAATTAACGAATACTTTAGATAAAATTGGAATTCATATAAAAAGAATTGTATTTAAAGAAATCCATGAACAATTTGGAGGGAAAGCAAGACTTTTTATTGCAGGTGCAGCATCAGTAAATCCAGAAACATCAGTAGGATATCGTGATTTAGGAATTACAACTGTACAAGGATATGGATTATCGGAATGTTCACCAATAGTAGCATTAAATATGGATACATATTATAAAGATGATGCTATAGGTCTTCCATTAGTAGGAACAGAACTTAAAATAGAAAATATAAATGAGGATGGAATAGGAGAGATATGTACAAAAGGTGACCATGTTATGTTAGGATACTATGAAAATAAAGAAGAAACAGATAAAGTCCTAATAGATGGTTGGTTTTACACAGGAGATTTGGGATATCAAGATAAAGATGGTTTTGTTCATATGACAGGAAGAAAGAAAAACGTTCTTATAAGTAAAAATGGAAAAAATGTATATCCAGAAGAAATAGAAGAATTATTAAATAATTCAGAATATATAAGTGAATCAATGGTTTATACTAAAAACAAAGGTGAAGATGTGAAAATAGTGGCTGACCTAATATTAAACAAAGAATACATAGAACAAAAATTTAAAAATGATCCTAAAACCCCAGAAGAAATAAAAGAAATTGTTTGGAAAGAAGTAAAAAACATAAATCAGACTTTAGTTATATATAAGCATATAACAGAAATAAATATTAGAGATAAGGAATTTGAAAAAACAACAACATTGAAAATAAAAAGATATGTAGAATTAAAACAATAAGATGAAAGGAGAACTATGCTACCTTTATAGAAGCATAAAATAATATAATGAGAAACACTAAAAAAATTTTAATAATATTAATACTTACATTTATTATAATATTTGGTTTGCAGTTAGAATCTAAAGCACAATCTGATTTGTATCTAAATAATTTGACATTTGATGTAAAACTAAATGAAGATTCTAGTATGGAAGTAATAGAATATTGGAATATTGATATAGAAGACACAAATACACTTTATAAATCATTTGAAAAAGATAATACAAAATATACAAATATATCAGATGTCAAAGTAACTGATATAACAAATGGGAACAATAAAATATTAACACAGATATCAAATTGGGAATACCATGTACCAGGTGGAAAATTCTATGCAACAGATAATCCAGATGGTAACTTTGAAATTGGTTGGGGAGTAGCATTAGAAGATAAATCAGAAAGAAAAGAATATAAAATAGAATATAAAGTAGAAAATGCAATAAAAAAATATAATGATTATGCAGAACTATACTGGCAATTTATAGGAAATGGTTTTGAAATAAGTATACAAAACATTAAAGGAACAATTATATTACCTCAAAAGGCAATTAGCAAAGAGCAGATAAAGGTTTGGGGGCATACAGAGAACTTAAATGGTACAATATATGCAACAGATTTAAATAAAATAGAATTTGAATTAACAGGTTATACTAGAGGAAAAATGGTAGAAATAAGAACATTATTTCCAACAGAAATGATAATAACAGCAGATAGAACTGAAAATAAAGATATATTGCAACAAGTTGTAGATGAAGAAACAAAATGGGCAAATCAAGCAAATCAAAGAAGATTGGCAAAAATAATGATGATAACTGGTATTATTGTTGTAGCAGGAATTATATTAGATATTGTTTATATAAATGAAATAAGAAGGTGCAATAAAAATACATACAAGAATGAAAAAAAATTTGTACCAGATCAAAGTTTAGAATATTTTAGAGAAATTCCTGATGAATCTGCTACACCAGGAGAAGCAGTGAAACTAATAAATAAAAATATATCTAAATTAGTTGGATCATTAGAATTAGGAAGAATATTTTCAGCGGGATTATTAAATTTAAAATTAAAAGGATATATAGATTTAGAAATTGATGAAAGCAAAAAGAAAAAAGATCAAATAAATATTAAATTTACAAATAATACAAATGTACAACCATTATTTAAAGAAGAAAAAACAATATATAAATTTTTAAATCAAGTAATTTTAGATAAAGAAGATAAAACTATAAGCTTAAGTAATTTACAAAAATATATAAAAAAATATCCTGAAAGAACTCAAAAATTACAAGATGAAGTTGGAAAAAATATTTATCAAGGTCTTGTAGAAGAACAATTATTAGATGAAGATTCAAAAACAGAATATGATAGTAGTAATAATCATGCATCTGGATATGGTGTTCTTGAAGTAGTATATATAGTAATTTGTATAATAATAGTTAGTATAGCAGAAATAAATTTTAGTCCATTAATAATGATAATTATGGCAAGTACATTAATTTTGGCAATAATAGCAATTTCTATTAATAGAAAAATAGCAAAAAGAATAAATGTTTTTACACAAAATGGAGTAAATCAAATTGAAAAATGGAAAGGTTTAAAAAAATATATGGAAGATTTTTCATTACTAAATGAAAAAGAAATTCCGGAAATAGCAATATGGGAAAAATTTTTAGTATATGCTACAGCATTTGGAATAGCAGACAAAGTAATAAAACAGTTGAAGTTAATATATCCTAATTTTACAGAATTAGACGCTACTAATTATACAATAATGTATATGATGATGAACACAAATTTTAACTCAACATTTTCGTCAACGATTACTACCTCTATGACATCTACACTATCTTCAGGAAGTGGATCTGGAGGAGGATTTTCAGGAGGCGGAGGAGGTCGGACGGTGGAGGTCGGACGGTGGAGGTCGGACGTTAAGACCCTAAATAATATAACATTAATGTACACTTTTAAAAAAGTTTAATTATGGAACTGGCAAAAAATATGTATGCATATTTATAAAATTTATTTTTATTAAATTGTGTTATATAATATTCATAAAATGATTTTATAGCACTTATCTTATCTGTAATAGTAATAATAAAGCTTTCTTTATATTTTGGAAAATGAAAAAATGTAACAGGCCACATATGCTTTAAAATGATATCTTGTTCTTTTGAATTTAACATGAACAATTTTTGTGCATTATATAATGCAATTTTAGGATGAATAAAAGCGTGTGGTCTATTTAAATTTTTACTAGAATGTCTCCAATCATACAAAAATAAATCATGCAATATTCCAGCACGAGCAGCAGAAACATAATCTAAATTGAATTTTTTACAAATTATATATGAAAAATAAGCTACCTCTATACAATGATCATAACAATTACAATTATAATGATGTCTAAAATTTTTCATCTGTTGTACTGTTTCATTAGAAATTAAATCTTTAATAATAGAGTAAAATTCAGTATTATTAATATTTATTAATTGCATTATAAATTACCTCTCTAAAATTATAATATTATACTATAATTATGTGCTTGAAATCAAGACGTTTCAGCCTGTTTTTGTTGCTTACTTGTTGCTTTCGGACTAATTTTTCCTTGATTTAAGAACATTTTTTATAGATTTTCTCTCTTACTTATTTTACCATAATTTTATGATTTTAAAAACTTATTCTTGATTATTTATCTATTATTATTTTATTTATGGGAGCGTGGGGCAAAAGCCCACGCGACTCCATTAGCAATGACTCTCTCAAATCTTGCGTTTTGACTGCTTGTCAGTCAAAATTGTTGCGAGATTATCGAGCAACAATAGCAAGGCTACTCTGAACTTGCCCTAGTATTTCCTTATTCTTTTTACTTATTTAACTCCAGAAACGTTTACAGGCGTTTTATTTTATTTTAGGGTATATACTTATAGTCTGTCTTTAAAAACGGCTTATTTTGTCTTCAGCTATTTTGTTATATCTGCATACTTGCTTATTATAGAAAAACTAGCGTGTTGTAAGGACGCTGGTTTTCCTATATTATTATTACTTATATATAGAAAACTGGGCGTGTTATCCGAAGAAACACGCTTGTTTACCTATATGAATTTATTATATTATTATATATAGGAAAAGTAGCGTGTTTTTCTTTTACTTATATTAGATCTATGGCAGCGACAAGTTGTTCTATTCTTCTATGGGTGTACCTTTCTGTTATATCTGTATCAGTCTTATGCCCAAGTATGTATTTTATTGTTAGGGTGTCTATTGGTTCTCCATTCTTTCCTCTTGCATTTGAAAGCTTTGTTACAGTTGTATGTCTTGTCGTATGTGGCGTATGAGGGTTAGGCAGCTTTAGTTCTTCCATTACTGGCTCCCATATATATCTTTTATATGCGTAGTAACTTATTGGCTTACCTTGGTCATCTACTATTAAATACTTGTTATCTGGGTTATATCTTGCTTTTATTAGTGGAAGTATTTTTGTACTTATTGGAATTACTCTGTCTCTTCCTGCCGCAGTTTTTTCTCCACCTATCATATATCTTTCTTCAAAATTTATTTTTGCATTCTCTATCTGTAACAACTCGTTAATTCTCATTCCTGTATAGATTAGTATTAAGACTGTATCTATTCCATCTATGTTGTCTTTGTTGTTCCATATTTCTTCTATTTCTTCATCAGAAAATGGTATTTTTTCATATACTTTTACTGGTTTGCCTATGCTTATGTATTTGCTATATTGTTTCTCTACAATGTCGTTCTTCATTGCATATTTATATAGAACATTTAGCAAAACTCTTACACTTTTTCTTATGCTATATGTTTCGCAATCTTCGTCTATTACTCTTTGAAGATGTACTGTCCTTATATCTGCAAACCTTATATTATGTATTTTTGTGCATTTCTTGTATGCCATTTTATATCCGTTTATTGCACTTTGACTTATCTCTTTATAATGAGAATCTGACCAGTCTTTGTATATCTCTGCAAATGTTAGTTTCTTCTGGTCTACATTATATTTAGTTTGATTATATTTTACCAACTCTTGTAGTGCCTCTTCTTTCTTTGCAAAGTATCCCAAAGTTTTATATATTGGTGTTCCAGTATCTCTGTATGAAACTGTTATCCTTGCAACATATGGTCTACGGCGATTTCCACTTAACTTGCTTACTCCACCATATCCGTTAGGTAATCTCATATCTATTCCTCCAGTTTATAGTTCTTGCCATTGCTGGATCAGTTATTACTTTATATTTGCCAGTTATTTCTGTTTCTTCTTTTTCTTGGTATTTACTTGGCAATGGTTTACCAATGTATTGAAAGAATAATGGGGGAGATATGTAGTAGGTGTATTTATTTCCAGTTAATATCTCTGCCGTTCCAAATGTTAATCTTCCTCTTTGTATTCCTATTCTTACAAACTGTTGGCTTTTTCCCATTTCTTCGGCTGCTTCTTTTATAGTCATACTTTTTACTGGTTTATCTTGTATTTTTATATTAGTATTCATTTTATCAATCCTCCTATTCCAGAGGGCAAAAACCTGTTGTATTTGTTCTTGAAAGTCGCTTATTCCAACGCTTTCCTCTATATATATTATACTACAAACAACTGTTCTTGTATATGATTATTAGAAAAATCTTATTATTATTTTTGCCCTCTTTGTTTTATTATTTATTTTTATAATAAGTTTCATAAGATACTCTTACTATTTCTCTTTGTCCTGAAACTTCATTGATAAAAATTCTTTTTGTGCTTTGAAATTGTTTCTCAAAACCTTTTAATTTATCGTTTAATTGTTCATATATAATTGGCTCATTTTCTTCAAATTTTATATAATTTCTACTATATGTTATTATATGAAGTAAATGGGGATAGAACCTCGTGCTACTTCTATAATTATCTGAAAGGTAGTTTGCTAACTTTTCTCTATTTTCTTTTGTTATTTCTTGTTGTTCTACTGTTCCGTTTTCTTTCCAAAGTTCTTCTAGCAGGCTTTGGGGTATTTCAAGTTTTGAATTGTCTATGGTTTTTAGCCATAAATGGCATTCTGGAGAATGTAGTCCTCTATATATCCAAACTTTAATGTATATTATTGGAGATATTTTCTTCTTTAGTTGATTCAAAAATTTATTAGAAAGTTTTGTTACTTGTTTTGAATCTTTTATCTTCTTACTAAAGTGTAATTTAATCAGTATTTCTGAACTATTTCCCTCAAAATTGCAAAGAATTAATCTATTTCCAAAACCTAATCTGCCAAACGCTGTTGTTCTTTCCTTACATCTCTTATGCTTCTTATTATATTTTCGGACACTATTTAATCTTTTATCAAAGTATTCCGTTTTAGACAATCTTGTACAATAACTTATAGATTTGTTACTTAAAAACTCTTTTGTAACGACTAATGCTTTCTCCTTGTTATCATACCACTTTATTATTGATTTACTGCTTGAATTGGGTTTTGTGAATCCATATCCACTTATACTTGTTATTTTCTTAAAATCTTTTTTCATTTTCTTTTACCTCTTTTCTTTTATTCTTTAATGGGAGGGAGGGTTTGAAGTCTCCCTCAATTTATTTACTCTACTTTTGATGCTGTTGCTTGTTGTGCTATGTATAGTCCATTTATGCAACCTTTTACTTCCTCTTTATTTCCTGTCATTAGTATTTCTCCTGTTGTTACTTGTATTACTGAAAATTTACCAGCTTCTGCCAACTCAACTTTTATATTTATTATTGGTTTTTCTGCTAGTAGTGTATTTATTTCTTCCATTCCTTTTTCTTGCATTGGTATTGTTTCCACTAGGTAGGTTATACTCTCGTCAAATGCTTTTACTAGTGGTTTTATTTTCTTTTCCCAAAAATTCCTTTCTTGTGACGACATTTCTACTTTATCATTAAATGCTATGAAGTTGTTTAAATCTGTTCTATTCTTTTTTCCAAAGTCTCTTAACTTTTCCATTCTCTTCTCATTATTTGTTTCATTTGTTGTTCCTGCAACATTGTTATTATCCATTATAAATTCCTCCTATTTTTATTATTGATTTACTAGATACCTAATTAACATTAGTGTTTGTCTTATATCTAGTGTATTAAATTCCTTACCTGTGCGTTTTATTGTTATCTTGCACAGATCTATATCTAATCTTTCTACTGTGAGCCAACAGTCTTTTTCTGCTATCAATTTCTCTATTTCTGCAAAGGTTTTATCTGCTTTTTCTTTTTGTCTTTGCTTATATGCTCTAACAAAGTTACCTTTATATTTAGTTCCTGCTGGAAGTTTAATCAACTTCTTTATGTTGTCTGGTCTATAAAAACTCTCGTATGTTATATGCTGTATTTCTTCTCCTGTTGTTGAATCTTCAAAACTAATTGACTTACCGTATGTTAAATTACAATCTTTTACAAGGTCATCTGCTTGTTCGTGGTCTATATCTTCTATTGGTTCAATTTTATCTATATTAGTTGATGTAGACCATACTTTAATTCCAGTAGGGTATAGTTCTTTATTTATATATTCGTTTGAATAATATCTCGCCAAACGTTCTACATTATATTTTGTTACCTTTATTATTTCTACTGTACCATTACCCCAAAGTTTTTCTAATTCTGCTACTGTTATATCTATTTTTGTTCCGTCTACTTTCTTGATCCAAAAATGAATTATAGGTTGGTCTTTTTCTTCATATAGCAAAACTCTTATGAAGATTATTTCTTTAAATCTCCTTTTTAGTTTTTCTATAATGCTTTTTAGTTCTTTGTTTAACTCATTTATCTCCATTACCTCTACTATAAACTCAAAAGCAAATATGTATTCATATTCTTTGCCTTTGAAATTATTTTTTAATGTTCTATATGCTACTCTCAATTCTCCACAAACTGAACTAATTTCTCTTATTGCTTTCTTTTTGTATCCTTTTTCTTCACCAGTTATTATATTTTTCATTTTGTTTCCATCTATCCTTATCCACTCACTTATCTTTGTATTTTTAGGATATTTCCTTGTTACTATGTCAAACTGCTTATTGTCGTTATATGGATAAACTGTTGCTTTATCTTTTTTATCTGGCTTTTTGTAGTTTTTACGATTTTTCTTTATCATTGTTTTTTCACCTCCTCGAAACTTTTTTCTTATGACTATGAAACTTTTTGATTTTCTTTATCTTCTTTGGAGGTTTTTTAGACAACAAAAAAGAGAAATCAAAGAAGAAACATAACTATAAGAACCCTAACATTTTTTGACCTGTTAAGGATTTTCTTATAAATTATGTTTCTATATTTCAATTTCTCTCTGTTTCAGTGCGGGGGGCAGATAATATTCACACGCTACTATGTCTATTTCCTACTTATGCTATTGTAGTCCAGCTACTAACCATCTTTAGAGATTACCCAACAATATCTTACTTCATTCGCACATCTCTATATAGAACTTAATTTATCATATTCAATTTATAGACATTTTCTTCAATACCGTTCGCTTTCCAAGCTCTATATTTCGTACTCACGTCTATATTAAAATTTTATAGCATATTTTTAATTAAATGTCAACACTTTTTATGAATTTTCTTAAAAAAGTTTTTGGAATATTTCTGTATGTATTGACTCTGTAAGAAGAAAAGTTTTTCTGTTTTCTATTTACTGATTATAAATTATGGGGAAGTTAGCGTTGCTTTATATTCTGCTTATGATTACGCTGACTTTTCTATATATTTATAATCTTTTTATATAGAAAGACGAGCGTATTATGAAAAATGTGTGAAAAAATAGGCAAGCCTTTGGTTTATGACTTGCCTGTATCTGAAACAATTATACATTTTATTTTTTGAATGCTTTTCTTATTAGTTTCTTATATTCTATCTCATTTTGTATTTCTCTTTTTCTTTCTTCTGGAGAAAGTTCTTTTAATCTTTTCTTTTCCTTATAATCGTATTTGTTAAAAACGTTTGTTATTTCTCCAGTCTGCCAAAATGGTTTTGCTTTTTCTGCCATTACTTTTGCATATTCTAATTCTTCGTCTATATAGTCCAGTATTTTATTTATTTCTTTTACTGCCGTTTTTCTTACATACTGCTTATCACTATATGCAACATATTTATCTATTTCTTCCATTGTTTCTATTAGTTTACTAACTCTGTTTATTATCTTAAAAAGTCCTGAGTATTCGTAGCAACTTTGTTTTTTATCTTCTGTTAGTTCTCCTTCTCTTACTATCACTATCATTTTTATTCTCTCCTTTGAAAATGGGTGTTATTCACGACTGGTTGTATCTGCTCTAAAAATCTTCATTTCTTTTTATCCGTATCCAGTCATATTTAACAACTCCTTTTTTGTTTTCTCCTATAATATTAGTTTATCAATTAAGATTATTTATGTATTGAGGAGTGGGGAGAGGTGTTTTATTACAGAAACTCTACATTTTGTTTTTGAGGTCTTTTATTTGTTTAAGTATAGTAGTATTCGCTTTTTATTTATTAAACTATTGTGGACTATTCTGATACTTATGACATTGTCTTATGATTGTATTTAGGCAAAGAAAAAGTCCAGCACTTGTTTTTTATGCTGAACTTCATTATATTTTTATTTCTTTTTTGCAACTACTGCAAATCTTCCATTCTCCCTTGAATATTCACAAGTAGAAAGAGTGAGCAACTGGTCGCCATAAGTTGCTGTTTTTTCAATATCATAAATACTTACCTTTTTGCAGTTTTCTACATAATTATTAAATTCTTCTTCATTTTGTGCATCTACAAAATAGTAATATCTAAATACATCTTTTTCATCTTTATAGTAAACTCTTGAATAAAATATTGATATAATTTCATAAGTTGCATCTTCTGCTGTAGTTGTAAATCGAATAGTTGGATGTTCTTTATAAAAACTTTCTTCACTATATTTGATTAAATCTTCAAACATAGTTCCCGAATTACTTCTATGCCCATATATTAAATAATTTGTGCTAGGTTTGTTCAGGTCGAAGTCCGTATCAAGAAATAAACTACCTAAACTTGCCTTTTCCTTTTTATAATTATGAGTTAAATAATAATCATTATTAGTAGTTTGACATACTGGATAAGATATATTTGTTCCCTCAATTTCTAAATAACCAATTATTTCCGAATTTTGCTTTTGCAATTCTTCTAGTTGTAGCATTCTTTCACTTTTATTTTCAGTTGGTATAATTTCTTGTTCTACTTCTATATTTTCTAACACATTTTCATTTGCTTGTTTTTCTTTATTCAAATTATAAAAATACAATATTAAAGCAGTTATACTAATTAAGAAAATAATAATAAATATATTTCTTACTATTTTTCTTTTACTTTGAGGCTTTGCATGTTTTGACTTTTTCATTGATGTCGCTCCTTTAAAATAGGACTGGCTTTATATTTTACCAGTCCTTTTGATTTTAATGTTTTGCTTGTTTTCTTTTAATTGTTAATATTATTCCAGCAGCTGATATTATTACAACTGGTATTATGTAGTAAGTTAAATCTATTGTACCAGTTTTTGGTGTTTCGTCAAGTTCTTTTTCTTCGTTGTTTGTTGTGCTAGAATTATTATCTTCAACAGTAGTATTATTAGTATCATTTTCAGTTGGAGTTGTTTGTTCATTAATTAAAGAAATCATAAATGGAGATAATTCGCTAACTGTAACAGTAACTGCTCCATTTGTTACAACTTCTCTAAAGTCTTCGTAAGTTCCATCACTTTTTTTATGGCATACAAAGACATCTTTACCGTTATATTCTTCTCCTACTGTAAAAGTAATTGTTAAGTTTCCTTTATATTCTCCACCTACCAAAGATATATCAAAAGAACCTAAACACTCATTATCACATTTAGTATTGATGTATTGAATCATTTCTAAATAAGTATCGTTTGTACTTTCTATTACATCTGCTTTTAAAGATAATTCTGTTTCAGCACCTGTCTCAACTGCTATTGACATATTACCGCTTTCAACTTTATATGTTTTTCTTTCTCCAACAACAATATATCCCAACCATTTTTCATAACTCTTTCCTGTTTCTTCATCTTTTATTGTAAAATTAAGACTATTATATTCTTCAGATGGTTTGTTATATTTTTCTGGCTCTGTAATAACATGTTTATAAATATACCATTCCATATCAGATTGTTTTCTAGTTTCTCCTGAGTATGCAAAAGTTCCAAAATTGTCAATAGTAATTTCTTCTCCAGCATATACATTAACTTTTAACTCAAAATAGCAATTAGTATAATCATTATATCCAGGAACTACAAGGTCTTGAATTCCATAATCGCCTCCACCTCTAATTCCTTCAACTTCCTCTCCAGCATTATTTTTTACTGTCCAAGCGACATATACTTCATCAGTTTCTGTAGGTGTTTCGTCGGTTGCCATTACAATATTAGGTGTAATTCCAATAACAACTGCAACTATAAGCAATAAAATACTTATTTTTACACATTTTTTCATTTTAAAACTACCTTTCCTTTCTACATTTTAATAAATCTATAATACAATAATCCTTTTATCTTTTGTTTTCCACCCCCCTCTTGTTTTTAGAAAGTGTTACTGTTGTTTTATCTTCTGACTTGTTTTAATTGTTCTTTGCTGTATCTTTTAGCACCCCATAGGTAACCATGACATTTGGTGTTCAAACAGCCTATGTGTCCTCTTGGATCCTCGTATAATGCTCTGCCGACATCTCCAACAGAAAACTGGTTTTGTTTTTGCACTTTCTTCCACATTATTTGACATTTTATTCACGCTCCTATCATATCATATTTACTTTATTTTTTCAAGTACCACTTACATATTTTAAAGTGTGATTTTATTCTTTTAAAGTGTCTTTGTTGGTACAATTCTAGGGAAAGAGGTGCTTTTATTATGGACGAAAAATTTTTAGAGTCTAACGTTCCTTATGCAGTTGGGCAAAATATTAAACGTATTAGATTACTTAAAGGGCTTAGTCAAGAAAACCTTGCTAATGCTTTAGATAAATCTACAAACTTTATTTCCCTAGTGGAAAATGGGAAAACTGGTATTAGTATTCCAACTTTAATTGGTTTCTGCAAGGAGTTGGGGGTAGATGCCAATACTATTTTATCTGGTATTGTTCCTGTTCCAGAAACTAATGTAGATGCTTTTATTACTCAGTCACTTAATCTGTTTGACGAGAAGGACAAGGCTATGGTTACTGACCTTATTACTTATATTGTTAATTCTAAAAATTAAATGAAAGAGGAGATGTCCCAACTTATTCTTGGTCATCTCCTTTATCATTATTATATGTACTTTCAATGTATAATCTTACAGCAGTTGAAAAACCGTTGCAAAAATCTTCTTTACCTAAAATGCTATTCATTTCATAGATTATATCTGTTAGGTGTTCTAGTTCTGATCGTTTATCTTCGCCAACTTTCTCCAAAAAATTCTCTTTGACTTCTTGTAGCTCTTTATTTAGATTATTGTATTCTTTTGTTGGTTTACGCCCATTAGTTGTTTCATATAGTCTGCTCAAAATTTCTTTTTCCATTTGTAACACTCTCCTAGTATTTTTTGTACATATATATTATACCAAAACTTTGTTCGTTTGTATATGATTATGGCAAAAATTGTAAAATATTTTTACTCTGCTACGTGAGAATGCTTAAGTCTGGGGTAATTCTTCGAGGTCCTGCTATTCTTGCTCGATTATCTCGCAAGAATTACTCCTGCTTACGCAGTCGTACCACAGGTTTTGTTTTTGTTCTTTGCTGGTGCGTTCGCTTATGGGCTGTCGCCCAACGCTCCCGACTTTATTAGGTTATTTTTTCTTTGTTTTCTCTCTATTTTAGGTATATTTCTATTGGTTATTTATTTTCCCTTAAAACGTATTCTGGACGTTATCACAGGTTTATTTTTTATATTTTCATAGCCCAAGTGGGCGTTGTTACTTTAATGTAAGAGAGGTTATTCAATGATTGTTGCTTTTGTGTCGCTTATTTGTTGCTTACTGGGACAATTTTAGTTGTTTTTCTTTGTTCTTAGACAACTTAATGATTTTATAAAAAATGCTCCATCTCAGTTGTTGGAGCATTTACCGTCTCTTGACGTTTTTTGATTATTATAGTATTATAAAATAAGTATAACATAAAAAAATGTAAAAATAAATAAAATTCATTTAATTGTAATAATTGGTATAAGTATTACTTAATAAAAAATGTATAAAAAAAACAAATAAATATAACAATAATAAAAAAAGAAATAGAAATTCATAAAAAAACGAGACAAATCATTGTCAGGAGGAGGATCTTGTGTATAATTTTAGAACAGATTTAGCGTCAGAAAGAAGAGACATATATCAAAAGGCAAATAAACTTAATGAAATACAAGGATTAGAGACTATAAATGAACAAATAGATGAAAATATAAATGTTGAAAAAGTAAGAATAACAAATAAAGAGGCTGAACAAGCAATTGGAAAGCCAATGGGAAATTATATAACAATAGATATGAAAAATCTTAAAATAGCAACTGAAGATCAAATACAAAAAGCATCTGAAATAGTATCTGCAGAATTAAAAAACTTAATCGGTAAACATGTTCAAAGTCAAGAAGAAATATTAGTAGTAGGACTGGGAAATGTTTACGTGACTCCAGATTCATTAGGACCAAAAGTAATAAATGAAATAGATGTAACAAGACATCTAATAAATTATTTGCCACAATATGTAGAAGAGGGAACTAGACCAGTCTGTGCAGTAGCCCCTGGAGTATTAGGAACAACAGGTATAGAAACCATGGAAATATTAAAAGGTATAGTAGATAATACAAAACCAAAATTAATTATTGTAATTGATGCACTAGCATCAAGAAGTATAAGTAGAATAAGTAGTACTATACAAATTTCTGATACAGGAATTGTACCAGGTGCAGGGGTAGGAAATAAAAGAAAAGAAATAAGTGAGCAAACTTTAGGAATACCTGTAATAGCAATGGGAATACCAACAGTTGTTGATTTAGCAACAATAGTTTCAGATGGAATAGATATTTTTATTGGAAAATTACAAGATGAGGCAAATTCAAATGAATATTTAAACAAATTAAAAGAAGAAGATAGCTATGAAAAAGTAAAAGAAGCATTAAATGTAGGAGAATATAATATGATAGTTACGCCAAAAGAAATAGATGATTTAATTGAAAATATGAAAGACATAGTTGCAAGAGGAATAAATTTTGCAGTATAAAATAGAGTTACTATTTGCAAATAGTAACTCTATTTTCAAAAATTAATGACAAGGTATTTATAAAATCATCCATTGAAGCTCCAGCAAGATGAATAACAATTTTTTTCGGAATAAGTGTGAGTAATGCATTTAAAACATAATCATTAGATGAAAATGAAATATCTGAAAGATATTTTAAATCAAACAAATCATCTTTAATGTCAATAACATTATTGTCTTTATCAAAAAGCTTTGGATTTGAAGTATCGTAATATAAACTTACAAATTCAATATTAGAAGCATGTGAATTTATATATATTTTAAGCAAAGAAATAAATTCTAAATATTCTCGCTCAATTATATATTTATTCACAGCAATATCAACAATATTTTCTAGATATTTTAAGTAATTTTTAGTCTTAAAAGGAAAAAAACCATTAAGGTATAATTTTTTTTCTGAAGATATGTGTTCATAAAAAATATTAAATAAAAGGTCATATCTGCTTTGTATTGAAAAATCAGAAGAATTAGATAAAATATCTTCACATATTTCAAGAATATATTTTATTTCAGAACTATCAAAGTAAAAATAATTATTAAGAATTATTTTTTTTATAGTTTCTTCTTCAAAATTATCGATTATAAGATATGAAAGGATATTAGACAATTCATTATAAAAATAATTTAAATCATCTCCTAGATAATGGACTATTATATTAGTATAATGCTTAAAATTTTTGCATGAAAAATAAGTATTTTTTATATTTAAACTTTCTAATTCATTTAGTAGATAAGTTATGCTTTTTGAATTATTTGTTTTTATGAAAAGCGATTTCATGCAAAATTACTCCTTTCAAAAGTATTATCTACTAAAACTTAGATATTATTCATTAGATATATTTATAATATTCAATAATATAAAAATAGCAAGTTGTACAAAAATATAATTATTAAAAACAACCAATAAAAAAGAAGAATGCGATAGTTGCTTTCTTCTTTAATAAAATATTATTATTTATAAATTCTATAATCTATATCAGGAAAAATACAATCTTTTTTTTGTATATTTTTTAGAAAATCTAAATCAATATTATTTTCTTTTATTTGATAATAAAGTTTAGTAAATCTACCAATATGATCTTTTATACGTTTTTTAGCATAATCTACCATTGTACCAT
>CAMMHE010000031.1 GCA_946496575.1 uncultured Clostridium sp.
TCTATAAGTGTAGCGAGCATAGGTTTTGTATTGCCACAAAACCGACAGCTTATGCTGAAAGGGGATTTTTATCCCCTTTAACCCCTACCTTATGAAATGAAAAAATTAATAAAATTAGATTTAAAATTGAATAAGAAATTAAAAAATTTTGAGAAAAATTTTATAAAAAATAAAACGAAAATTTATAAAAAAGGAAGTGAAAAATTATGAGAAATAGAACAATAGGAATTAATGTTAGAGTGAATGAAAATGAAAAGAAAAAATTACAAAGAAATGCTAAAAAGAGTAACTTAAATTTATCATCTTATTTAAGAAAATGTGGATTACAAAAAGAAATTTATTCAATACCAGATGAAGAACTCCGTAAAATTTATACAGGAATTGTTGAACTAAAAAATGAATTTCCATATATGAGAGATGAAGAAATAAAAGATAAAATAACAAAAATGCAAAGTGATTTTTTAGACATATATAATTATAAAAAACGGAGATGATATAGATGGCAACAACCAAAATATGGGCAATTAAAGATAGTATATCTCGAGTAATAAGCTATGCAAAAAATCCAGAAAAAACAACATTCGCAGACTTAAAACAAGTATTAAAATATGCAGAAGATGATGAGAAAACAATAGATAAAAATGAAAAAACTATGTATGTAACAGGAGTAAATTGTAAAGCAAAAACAGCCTATGAAGAAATGACAACAGTACAAAATAGATTCGACAAAACCACAGGAAATGTCGCTTATCACGCATACCAAAGTTTCAAGACAGGAGAAGTATCACCAGAATTAGCTCATAAAATAGGAGTGGAACTTGCTGAAAAAATGTGGAGTGAATATCAAGTGGTAGTTGCAACACACCTTGATACTGGCACATATCATAACCATTTTGTAGTAAATTCAGTTAATATGTTTACAGGTAAAAAGTTTAATTGTAACAAAGGGGCATATTATCATTTCAGAGAGTTATCAGATGAATTATGTAGAGAATATGGACTAACAGTTATTGAAAAACCAAAAGGAAAAACACCAAGAAGTATATATTTTGCAGAAAAGAGAGGAGAGCCAACAAAGTATAATGTAATAAGACAAGCTATTGATGAGACAATGGAAATGTGTATAAATTATGGACAATTTAAAAAGATAATGCTTAAAAAAGGTTATATTATAAATGATGATTATAATAGGAAATATCCAACAATTCGCTCAATGAATGATAAAAAAGCAGTAAGAATGTATCATTTAGGAGAAGAATATTTGCCAAAAAATATTGCAAACAAAGTTGAACACAACCCTTATTATTATCAAAATAGATATATGGAATTTATACACCCTAAAAAGAAAAAACAAAAATATAAAGTTTACAAGTATAAAGGTAAATTCAAAGACATAAGTAAAATGAGTGGAATTGATGTGTTATTTTTATTACTATTTAATTTATTAGGATTACTACCAAAACGAGAAAACTATCAGCCACTATCTCCAGAAATGAAACAAGAAGTAAGAAAAATGGAACGATATTCTAATGAAATTAGACTTATTGTAACAGCAAAAATAAAAACAACAGAAGATGTAAAAAGTTATATTTCACAAACTGAAAAGGATATTGAAAATGTTACTAATTTAAGGCAAAAATATAGAAATAAGCTAAGAAATTGCACAGATGAGAACTTAATAAATGAATACAAAGAAAAGCGAAATGAATGGACTACAATTCTAAATAAGTACAGAAAAAATCTAAAAATAGCAAATTATATATTAGAAGATACACCAAAGGTTAAAGAAGTAATAAAAATTGAAATGCAAATGAAAAATGGACAAGAGAATATTGAAAAAACAAGGAAAAAAGATAGATCTGCAAGATAATAAAAGAAAAGGTTGTTGCTAACTATACAAGTGTGACAACCTTTCAATACTAAATTAAAAAACAAATTTTCGCAAATATATTGAAATTTACCTAGAAATATTATAAAATATGAAATAATAAGAAACGGAGATGATAATAAATGGACAAATTAGAAAAGGATTCAAATTATACTGATCGAACTTTTGAAGATATTAAACACATAGATAAAAATGGAATTGAATTTTGGTATGCAAGAGAACTAATGAAAATTTTAGAATATAAACAATGGAGAAGATTTGAAAATGTAATAGACAAAGCAAAACAAGCTTGTGAAAATAGCGATATTAGTGTGTTTGAACATTTTGCCGACGTCGGCAAGTTGTCAAAACGTGCTAATAATGCAGAAGTTGAGATTAAAGATTATAAACTAACTCGTTATGCTTGTTATTTAATAGCTCAAAATGGAGATAGTAGAAAGAAAGTTATTGCTCTTGCACAAACTTATTTTGCTATTCAAACTCGAAAACAAGAAATCACAGAAAAAGAATATAGCTTACTAACTGAAGATGAAAGAAGATTTTATCAAAGAAATTTAACAAAAAAAGGAAATTATTTACTTAATCAAACAGCTAAAAACGCAGGAGTAAAAAATTTTGATAGATTTCATAATTATGGTTATAAAGGCTTATATAATGGAGAAACAGCTGATGATATTGCAAAAAGAAAAGGATTAAGATATAGAGAAGATATTTTAGATAATATGGGAAGTGAGGAACTTGCAGCTAATCTGTTTCGCATTACACAGACAGAATCAAAATTAAAGAAAGATAAGGTTAATAGTGAAAAAGAGGCGAATAAAACTCATTATAATATTGGGAAAAATATTAGAGAAGTAATTGCAAAGAATGGTGGAACAATGCCAGAAAATTTACCTACACCAAAAAAGAGTCTAAAGCAATTAGAAAAAGAAAATAAAAAAAGTTTGAAGAAAAAGTAATATGGAATGTGTCAATTTTGGCACATTCCATAAATAGTATATAAATTTATTATAGATAATCAAAAAAGTCCTAGAAATAAAGTCAAAAACTATTGCAAATAATGTGTCGAAATGTTAAAATTAAATTGAGGTGAATCAAATGAGAAGTAGATTAGAAAGTATAAAACCATTAGATGCAAATGTTGAAAAGAAAAATTTAGAAGGAACTTATACTACTAATAAAATTAATACACAGAAACCTAAAATGACTAGTTGGGAATTGCTAGAAGAAACGCATAAAAGAGAACAAGAAAGAAAAAAAGCTTATGCGTTAGGCATTCGATTTGGTGGACTGGGATTATCAAATGGCGAAGATCCTTTTAAACCTTTACCAAAGCCTAAATTTTCGGCAATAGATATAGGAAAGGAAACTATCAACACTCCTACTAAAGACAAAAAAGAAGCTCAAAAAGTAGAGAGTGAGTTAGAAGTAATGATGGAATCATCACTAGATGAATTAGATAAATAAAACCAAGGAGAAGATAATATGATAGCAGAAAATTATGCTTGTGCATATAAAGAAGTAATAGAAATATTAAAATATACTAATAAAGATGATGTAAATAAAATTCCAAGAGATAAAATATTGTTATGGAGAGACAATATGAAAGAAGATTATGACTTTGAAATAGATGAAGAAAAGACGTTATCTGAACAAAATATTTCTAAAGAGGCTAGAGCAATATTAGCTAATATTTTTAAGCAATATTGGGCTACAGATTATCAAAAAGAACGAATAGAAGCTAAAGAAAAATATGATATGGAACAATTGGAAAAGGAAAAATACGAAAAATATAATCCAGATGATATTTTTAAAAATAAAAAACAAACTATTTCAACCGATGAAAATATTAGTAATACAGTAGCGATGGTTGAATACAAAGAATCTATTTTTAAAAGAATATTAGATAAAATCAAGGGGATTTTTAGTAGAAAAAATAAATAGTAGGAGATTATATGGAAAAGAATGATAAAATAATATATCTTTCACAAGATGTTAGTGAATTAGTGATAGTTATAGGTAATGATAAATTTAGAATAAATGAAAACGAAATTAAACATTTTACAGATGGAACCAAACTTGTTGGAAAAGACAATATGAACAAAGATAGATTTTATGAATTTGTAAATTATTTAATATCAATTTCAAATGAATGGAATGAAGGATTTTTTGTAAGAAGTATTAGTCCAGAAGCAAGATGGTCTGTTGTAATAAAAACAATTAATAATGGTACAAAAAGATATGCTGGTATAGAGTATTGTCCTAACAATTGGCAAGAATTTTACAATAACTTCGTAGCTTTTATAAAAAATGAAAGTATTATTCAAAATGATAATAATGAAAACAATAATAGTAATTTTAATTATGAACAAAACATTAATCTAGAATTTAATAACAATGGTATAACAAGTAAATTAGTTAATGAAATAACAAAATTTGTAATTGAACTTATTGAAGATTATAAACGAGATAGATTTTGGTCAGATTCAGCAAGGAGTTTTTTGGGATTACTTATACTTTCTAATTTAATGAGTGGGAACAGAATAAATATTAATAATTTATTGGTACAAATTAGAGATACAAATACTATAAAGGATATAATTCTAAAAAATATAGATAAACTTAATAATAATTCAAGTTTGCGAGTATTTACAAGTAATGTAGATATTATAAACAGCGATAAACCTTTAAAAAGTATCATTCAATTAATTGAAGAAGGATTAAACAAATATGCTAAAAGTTCTATTCAAGGGAAAAACAATATTGATGAATTAATGAAACAAGTTAGCATTGGCAATGAAAAAGCAATGAAGGAATTAGCTTACAAATACGAAAATGGAGATGAAATAGAGAGAGATTTAGAAAAAGCATACAAAATTTATAGTGAATTAGCTTATAAATACAATGATTTTGAATCAAAATTGAATATTGCTTATATGTATTATTTTGGAAATGATTATATTAAACAAGATTTTAAAGTTGCATTTGAAAAGTTTAATGAAATAAAAAATGGAGATGTAGATGGAAGTATTTTATATTACATAGGATATATGTATGATAATGGATATGGAACAACGAAAGATGAAAAGTTAGCCTTTGAATATTATAAAAAATCTGCTGAAAAAGGATTTACTTTTGCAGAATATGCTTTAGGACAAGCCTTTTTACAAGGAATAGGAGTTAAAGCAAATGATGCTGAAGCAATATTTTGGCTATCAAAAGCAGTAGAAAAAGGCGATTATATGTCTCAATATGTTTTAGGTTCATTATATTATGAGGGAACAGAAAATGGAATAAATGTTATAAATAATAAAGAAATTGGTTTGGAGTTAATAAAAAAATCTGCTATTCAAGGATATGACAAGGCTATTGATAAACTAAAAGAAATAGAAAGCAAAAAAGTATTAGATGAAAATGAAGATGAGTATAATATAGAAGAATATATACATTTTACTGATTTTGATAAATTTGATACAACTGATGATGAAACAGAAGATTTTGATTTAGTGTGTGGAATAAAGATTGAAAGTAATTATGTAGGTGGAGCAATTGAACAGATAAACTTATACGATATTGAAAAAGGTAATATTTTTAATTTTAATGGTGAAACAGAAATAAAAGATATAACTAAAGATGAAATAGTAATAAGGACAGAAAATAATATACAATTAAGTAAAATACAGTCTAAACCGACAGAAGAAGAAAATAAAATAGATTTAATATTGAAAGTTAATGAGTTTATTACTGGTTGGTCTACTATGACTATTCCAAGTATGCTTACATATAAAATGAAAGTTTTATATGTAAGAAAAAAGAAAAGATACGAAGAAGAAATAAAATAATTCTAGTAAAGAAATTTGCCACTGGTGGCAGATTTCTTTTTAAAAGGTATTGCCAAATCTAAAAATGTATGTTAAATTAAAAACATAGTAATAGACAAAAAAACACTGACATGGGTATACATATCTTTGAAACTATTGCTATAACTAATTTTGAAACGGATAATAGAGTGCTTTTGTGCAAGGTGTTTTTCGCATACGTCCTTTGCTAAGGCACCAAGACGTTTCTGTTCGAACTTTTTATAGAACAGAGGGTATGAAAATCAATCAGAAATAAAAATCTGGTTGTTTTTATATATATATTCACGTCAATAGCGTTTGTGGTTTTTCATTTCCTATATTTATTATACACAGATAATTTGAATTTTCAGTGATGAGAAGTAAAAATTTCTCGTAATAAAAATAAAGATTTAAACTGGGTTTGTCGAATCCATTTCTCCTTTGTGATAAAATATAAAAATACAGGTAAAGAAATTCTATTATGGAAATTCCAATATTCTTAAATTATAGAAAGGAACTTTTAATTATGAGAATAAGAAATAATAAAATTAATGTATTGTTAAGTAATGAGGAGAACTTTATTTTGAAAATAGATTCTGAAAAATTAAATCTATCTCAATCTAAATACATTAGAAGTTTAATTATTGGTTATGAGATTAAAATCTTGTACCACTTAAAGAAGAAATTAAGTTTAAAAATAAAGAAATAGACAAGCAATACAAACTAGAATTGAAGAATTAAAAATACTTAATAGTACAATTAGATAAGGAGCTTCCAATAGCTCTTTTTTTATCAATAAAAATTGCTTGCAATTCAGGAGAATGAGAAACATATAGAGATTTTTCAAGGAATGTAATTGAAAGTATTCATGATTGATTTAATTTAGTTTTCTTGTGCTAAATGTTGGATGACATACAGAAAAAACATTAAATAACCAAAATGCAGTGCCTATAATAAAAGCAGACACTGCATTTTAGTATCATATTAGTTATTATAAACTAAAAAGTAACCTTTTCTTTATTCTTTTCTACAATTTGTTTTTGAGTTTCTGTGGACTCCTTTTCATTTGGTAAAAATAAGTTTATTAAAATGCCAATTATTGCAGCTAAACTCATTCCTGAAATTGTAACTGATACATCTCCAGCTACAATTGAAATTGCTGCTCCACCAAGACCAAGTACTAACATTGCAGATGCCACAATTACATTTTTAGTTTTTCTAAAGTTAACTTGATTTTCAATTAAAACTTTCAATCCATTTACGGAAATAAATCCATAAAGAAGTAGTGACACTCCACCAAGTACTGCATTTGGAATAGTTGAAACTAAAGCAGTAAATTTACCTAGAAAGCCTAAACAAATTGCAAAAATGGCAGCTAAACCAATTACCCAAACTGATGCGACTTTTGTCATTCCAACAACAGATGTATTTTCTCCATAAGTTGTATTTGCTGGTCCACCTAATAATCCTGCAACAAATGTTGCAATACCATCTCCTAACAATGTTCTATCTAGACCAGGTTTTGCTAACAAATCTTTTCCTATAATAGTACTAAGTGCCATATGATCACCTATATGTTCAGCCATAGTAACTATTGCAATCGGAGCAATTGTAAGTACTGCTGAAAAATTTGGAACATAATTTACAAATGGTAGCATAAATTGAGGAATACTGAAGAATGTAGCTTCTACAACTGGCGTAAAATCAACTAATCCTACAAATATTGCTGCAATATAACCTGAAACTATTCCTATTAAGAAAGGTATAATTTTAAAGAATCCTTTACCTCTGACAGCAACTACAGCAGTTACTAAAAAAGAAACTAATGCAACAAAAATTGGTTTCCATTCAATTTCTGCACCAGAAACAATTCCAATTTGTGAAATTGCTGATGGTGCAAGACCTAAACCTATAATCATTATCATAGGACCAATTACAACAGGTGGAAGTAGTTTATTTATCCAATTCTTACCTACAAATTTTATGATAGTTGCAACTATAACATAAATAATTCCTACAACCATAATTCCTGTCATTGCACCTGATAAACCACCTTTTAAATATGCTGCTACAATTGGTGCAATAAATGCAAATGAGCTTCCTAAATAAACAGGTGATTTTCCTTTTGTGCATAAAATGTAAATTAAAGTTCCAATACCAGATGTTACTAATGCAACAGGTATTGTAAGTACAGTTTCTCCTGCTTGCGAATTTACTAAAATAGGTACTAAAATTGTGGCTCCGAACATGGCAAAAACATGTTGAATTGCTAAAATAATCCATTTAGCAATTGTTGGTTTTTCATTAACATCTAAAACCATTTCACTTTCTTTCATATATTTTCCTCCTTTATTTTTTAGGGTTTTAAGACAAAAAAATATCACTAAATAAATTAGTGATTAAAAAGCATATAAATCAACTGCAACAACAGAAGCAGGTAAAATTAATTTTATAAATTTTATGATATTTATTTTTGCAGTTTCAAAATTTTCTTTCATTTTTGCACCCTTAAAAATAATACTATAATAAAAATTAAAATTCAAGTAATTTTGAAAAAAGTATTTTAAAATACTACAAAAAAATAAAAAAATATGATATACTAAATATATTAAATTAAAAAAGGAATGAAACAAAATATGAAAATAGGAATAGTAGGATTGCCAAATGTAGGTAAAAGTACAATGTTTAATAGTATAACAAAAGCAGGGGCGGAATGTGCAAATTATCCATTTTGTACAATTGAACCAAACATAGGAGTAGTAGCTGTACCAGATGAAAGAGTCGATAATTTAGCAAAAATGTATAATCCACAAAAAGTGACAAAAGCTATTATAGAATTTGTTGATATAGCAGGGTTAGTAAAGGGAGCAAGTAAAGGAGAAGGTTTAGGAAATAAATTTTTATCACATATAAGAGAAGTAGATAGTATAGTAGAAGTTGTAAGATGTTTTGAGAATCCTAATATTGTTCATGTTGATGGTAGTATAGATCCAATAAGAGATATAGAAACAATAAATTTAGAATTAATTTTTGCAGATATAGAAACACTAGAAAAAAGGTTAGATAAAGCAAAAAAAATGTTAAAAGCAGACAAGAAATATCAACTTGAAATAGATTTAATTCAAAAAATAAAAACAATATTAGAACAAGGGAAACCAGCAAGAAGTTTAACTTATAGTGATGAAGAGAAAGAATTATTAAAAGACATGTTTTTACTAACACTAAAACCAATTTTATATATTGCCAATATTTCAGAAGAATATTTATCAAATCCAGACCAAAACAAATATGTAGATGAAGTTAAGGCATATGCTAAAGAAGAAAATGCTGAAGTAATTCCATTATGTGTAAAAATAGAAGAAGAATTATCTGGTTTAGAAGAAAGCGAAAAAAAAGAAATGCTAGAAGCACTCGGACTTGAAGAATCAGGTTTAGATAAATTAATAAAAAAGAGTTATAGTTTATTAGGATTAATGTCATTTTTGACAGCTGGAGAACCAGAAGTTAGGGCATGGACAATAAAAAAAGGAACTAAAGCTCCACAAGCTGCTGGAAAAATCCATTCAGATATTGAAAGAGGATTTATAAAAGCAGAAGTAGTATCTTATGATGATCTATTACGAGAAGGATCAATGTCAGCAGCTCGAGAGAAAGGTTTGGTACGTTCAGAAGGAAAGGAATACATTATGCAAGATGGTGACATAGTGTTATTTAAATTTAATGTTTAAAATATAAGAGTAATAAAAATGTAATAAAAAAGTAAAGAAAATGTAATTAAAAAAGTCAAAAAATACTTGCAAATTGCGAAAAAATGTAGTATAAATATATAAGGAATGATAAAAAATATATTAGAGAGAGGTAATTGTATGAATAAAAATAAAACATTTAAATTAATAATATTAACAATTATGGTAATAGCATTAATATTATCATCAACACATGTTTTTGCAGATAATGAAGCCATGGATTTAACAAATTCTCTAGTATCAGGAAATTCTAATGCAAATACTGATGCTAATAATAACAATAATAACAATAATGAATCATTAAACAATGTAACACCAGTAAATAATACAAATACATCAAGTTCATATGATGAAAGTAATATACCATATGCAGGACCAGCAGAAACATCAATATTAATAATTTCTGCATTTGTTGTTTGTGCTATAATTGGAATATACACATTTATAAAATTAAGTGATTACAGCAATATTTAGAAAAATCTAAAAAAAGCTTGCAAAACAAATAAAAATCATGTATAATATATCAAGTAACATAAAGAGCAGTAAGAGTGGGAACAAATCCCACTCTTAACTTTTGAGAAAGGAAGGTAAAATTTGGCAAGTATAGAAAATAAAGTAGAAAATTTAATAAAAGAAAAAATACAAAAACTGGGGTATGAACTATATGATGTTGAATACTCTAAAGAATCAAAAAATTTTTTCTTAAGAATATATATTGATAGTTCAAATGGCATTGATTTAAAAGATTGCGAAACTGTGAGCAATGAGATAAATGATTTATTAGATAAAGAAAATATAATATCAGGTCAATATTTTTTAGAAGTTTCGTCACCAGGAATAGAAAGAATATTAAGAAAAGATAGACATTTGCAAAACAATATAGGAACAATGGTAGAAATAAAATTATTCAAAAAAGATGAACAAGGAAATAAATCTTATACAGGAATATTAAAAGGATTTGATGACGATAAAATAGAAATACAAACACAAAAAGACATTTATATAGATAGAAAAAACATAGCACAGATAAAAACAGTATATAATTGGGATAATTAAAGAAAGGAATGATATAAAATGAAAGCTATTGATAATAAAGAACTAATTTTAGCATTGGAGGAACTAGAAAAAGAAAAAGGTATAAAAAAAGAATATTTATTAGAATCAATAGAGACAGCATTAGTTACAGCATATAAAAGAAATTTTGACGCATTAGAAAATGTAAAAATAGTAATGGATAAACAAACAGGAGCGACACATGTATATTCAGTAAAAGAAGTAATGGAAAAAGCAAATGATGATGCTTTAGAAATTAGCCTAGAGGAGGCAAAAAAAATAAATAAAGATTTGAAACTAGGAGATAGTGTAGATATTGAAATTGTACCTAAAGATTTTGGAAGAATAGCAGCACAAACAGCAAAACAAGTAATAATCCAAAAATTACGTGAAGCAGAAAGGGATATATTATTTACTGAATTTAATGATAGAAAAGGCGAAATAGTATCAGGAATTGTACAAAAAGCAGATAAAAATATAGTAGTTATGGATTTAGGAAAATTAGAGGGAGTTATGCCACCAAAAGAACAAGTACCAACTGAAAAATATAAGGTAAATGATAAAATAAAAGGATATATATTAGAAGTAGAAAGAGGAGAAAAAGGAGCACCACAAGTAATAGTATCTAGAAGTCATCCAGATTTCGTAAGAAAATTATTGGAATTCGAAATACCAGAAATTTATGAAGGATTAATAGAAATTAAAAGCATATCACGTGATCCAGGAAGTAGAAGTAAAGTGGCAGTATATTCACAAAATCCTGATATAGATCCAGTAGGTTCTTGCGTAGGACAAAGAGGAATACGTATACAAAATGTAATAAATGAGTTAAATGGAGAAAAAATTGATATAATAGAATGGAATGATGATCCTGCAATATTTATTTCTGCTAGTTTATTACCTGCAAAAATATTAGCAGTAGATATAAAAGAAGGCGAAAAATTTGCTCAAGTTATAGTACCAGATGATCAATTATCACTAGCAATAGGAAAATCTGGTCAAAATGTCAGATTAGCAGCTAAATTGACTGGATGGAAAATAGATATAAAATCAGAAACACAATTTAGAGAGATGTTAAAACAGAACGAAGAAAATAAAAATGAACTTTAAAATAGTATCTTATGGGGGGAATATTAAAAATAATGAAAAAGATACCACAAAGAAGTTGTGTTGCTTGCAAACAAAAAAAAGACAAAAACAAATTAATAAGAATTGTAAAAAGCAAGGAAAATGAAATAATTATAGACGAAACTGGAAAAAAGCCAGGAAAAGGAGCATATATTTGTGATAGTATAGAATGTCTAGAAAAAATTAAAAAAAATAAAGCTTTAGATAGAGCTTTAGAAATTACAATATATGATGATTTTTTAGAAAAGTTGAGAGAAAAAATAATAGGGGGTGATGTTATTGGGTAAAGTAAAAATATATCAAATAGCAAAAGAATTAAATTTAACCAGTAAAGAAATTTTAGAAAAGGCAGAAGAATTAGGAATAGAAGCAAAAAGTCATTTAAGTAGTATTGATGAAAAGGAAGCAAGTAAAATTAAAGAGAGTCTTAAAAAAGGTAAAAGATCAAATTCAAAAAAAGAAGAAACATCAATAAAAAATGCATCAACAACAAAAGAAAAAAATAATACACCAGTAATTATTAGAAGAGAGGTAATAATTACTGAAGAAGATATAAAGAAGAAGGAACAACAGAAGAAAAAAGAGGAAACAAAGCGTCAATCAGTAGGATTTGTAGAAAGAAAACAAAATGATTATAATATAGTTTATAGAAATAAACCTTCTAAACCTATGACTGTAAGTGAACTATTTGGAATAGGTAAAGAAGAAAAAAAGCAAAATACTGAACAAGAACAATCTGCAAGAGAACAAATGAAAAAAGAAAAAAACTTGGAGCAGGTTAATTTGAAAGAAAATGAAAAAAGAGGTCAAGACGAAAAAAAAGTGAGTAGAAATGAGCAAAAAACAAATACACAAATAAATACAGATAATCAACAATATAATAAAAATAGAGAAATAAAAAATAATCAAAATAATTATAGAAACAACAATCAGCAAGTTAAAAATAATTTTAATAATCAAAATAGAAATGTGTTTAGTAATAACCGTAATAGTAATCAAAATACACGTAATAGTAATTATAATTTGCAGAATAGAAACAATCAAAATAGAATAAAAAATAATAATCAAGAAGGAAACAATAACTTTAGAACTAAAAGCAACTATGATAGAAGTAATGGAAATAATAGGTTTAATAATAAAGATAATAATGGAAATAATAGATTTGGAAAAAGACCTCTTGATGAAAAAGGAATAGAAAAAAATATAAAAAATATAATGGGAGTTGAAAATACCGAAAAAGAAATTACAAGGGAATATAACAAAAACATTGATAAGCAAAAAGCAAACAATAAATTTGATGAAAATAGAGGGAATAAAAAGAGCGGAAAAACACGAAGAAATAATAGTGAAACAGATATTAATGAAGGAAAACTAAAAGGATTAAAAAGGACAGATAAATTATCAAATATGTTTGAAGATCAAGATGGAGGAATGCTTGATTACTATGATTTATCAACACAAAGAGGTAGAAAAAGCAAGAAGAAGAGCCAAAAAGAAGAAGTATCACGCAATAAGCAAAAAATATTCCAATTAACAGAGATTACTATACCAGAATCTATTACTGTAAAAGATTTAGCATCAGAATTAAAAAAGACAACAGCAGATGTTATTAAAAAATTACTAGGATATGGTGTAATGGCAACCATTAATAATGAAATTGATTTTGATACAGCATATTTAATATCTCAAGAATTTGGAGTTGAAGCCAAGAAAAAAGAAACTGTAACAGAGGAAGATATTTTATTTGATGAATCAGAAGACAAGGAAGAAGATTTACAGACACGTCCACCAGTAGTTGTAGTTATGGGGCATGTAGACCATGGAAAAACTTCACTTTTAGATGCAGTAAAAAAGACAAATGTAATAGAAGGAGAAGCAGGTGGAATAACGCAACATATAGGTGCATATAAAGTAAAAGTAAATGACAGAGAAATTACATTTTTGGATACACCAGGTCATGAAGCATTTACAGCCATGAGAGCAAGAGGAGCTCAAATAACAGATATAGCAATACTTGTAGTTGCAGCAAATGATGGGGTAATGCCACAAACTGTAGAAGCTATAAACCATGCAAAATCAGCAGGAATACCAATTATAGTTGCAATAAATAAAATAGACTTACCAGATGCAAATATTGAAAAAGTAAAACAAGAATTAATGAATTATGAACTTGTTCCTGAAGAATTGGGTGGAGACACAATATTTGTTCCGATATCTGCTAGAAACAATGAAAACATTGATCAATTATTAGAAATGGTATTATTAGAAGCAGATGTACTAGATTTAAAAGCCAACCCAAACAAACAATCAAAAGGTGTTGTAATAGAAGCAAGGCTTGACAAAAATAAAGGTCCAATTGCAACAATGTTAGTTCAAAGAGGAACACTAGATGTTGGAGATGAAATAGTAGTAGGATCATCAATTGGTAGAATAAGAGTAATGACAGATGATAAAGGAAAGAAAGTTAAGAAAGCAGGACCATCTACCCCAGTAGAAATTTTAGGACTAACTGATGTACCTCAAGCTGGAGATACATTCTATGAAGTAAAAGATGAAAAGACAGCAAAACATTTAATAGAAAGAAGAAAACGTCAAGCAAGGGAGCAAGCAATAAATGCAAATTCAAAAGTAAGTTTGGATGATTTATTTAATAAAATCGAAAAAGGACATTTAAAAGTATTAAATTTAATAGTAAAAGCGGATGTTCAAGGTTCTGTAGAGGCAGTAAAGCAATCTCTTGAAAAAATATCAAATGAAGAGGTAACAGTAAAAGTAATACACAGTGCAGTAGGAGCAGTTACAGAGTCAGATATCACACTTGCAAAAGTTTCTGATGCAATTATAATAGCATTTAATGTACGTCCTGTACCAACAGCTAAAAATATGGCAGAAAAAGAAAAGGTAGAAATAAAACAATATTCAGTAATATATCAAGCAATAGATGATGTTGAGTCAGCGATGAAAGGTATGCTTGATCCTAAATATATAGAAAAAATAATAGGAAATGCTGAAATTAGACAAACATTTAAAATTTCAAATGTTGGAACAATTGCAGGGGCATATGTTACAGATGGAAAACTTGAAAGAAATGCTGGTGTTAGAATTTTGCGTGACAATGTAGTAATACATGAAGGAAAATTAGCCTCACTTAAGAGATTTAAGGATGATGCGAAAGAAGTTTCAAAAGGGTTTGAATGTGGTGTTCAAATTGAAAAATATAATGATATAAAAGAAGGAGATATAATAGAAGCCTTCATTATGGAAGAAATAAAAAGATAAAAACAGGAGGAAAACTAATGGCAAATAAAAATAATAATCGATTAGGAAGAATCGATGAAGAATTTAAAAAAGAAATTAGTAATATAATAAACTATGAACTTAAAGAGCCTAAAATAACAGGACTGATAAGTGTAACAAGAGTAAAAGTTACACCTGATTTAAAATATGGAAAAGTTTGGGTAAGTATTTTAAATTCAAAAAATATTAACGAAACAATGGAAGGATTAAAAAAATCATCAGGATTTATAAGAACAGAGCTAGCAAAAAAAATAAACTTAAGATATACACCAGAATTATCATTTGTCATTGATGATTCTATAGAATATGGTGCAAAAATAGATAGTATCTTAAAAGAAATTATAAAAGAATAGGGGTAGACCAATATGACTGTCGATAATATTTTGGAAGAAATAAAAAAAGCAGAAACCATTGCAATATTAACTCATGAAACACCTGATGGCGATGCTATTGGAAGTAGTTTAGCAATGAAATTGGCAATAAATGAATTAGGTAAGGAAGCAGATGTTATAATACCAAAATTTTCGAAAACATTCGAATTTTTACCAGATGCTAATACAATAAAAGCACAAAGTGAAATTAAAAGATATGATTTAGCAATTGCATTAGATTGTTCAGATTTAAAGAGACTAGAAAAAGGAAAGGAATATTTTGAAACAGCAAAAACCAAAATAGTAATTGATCATCATAGTAATAATGCAATGTTTGGAGATTATAATTTTGTAAATCCCGTAGCACCAGCATGTTGTGAAATACTTGTAGGAATGTTTGAATACTTTGGAATAGAAATATCTACAAAATTAGGAACATGTATAATAGCAGGAATAATTACAGACACAGGGGGGTTTCAATATTCTGGAGTAACAGCAGAAACATTTGAATTTGCAGCGGAACTTTTACGAAAGGGTGTAAACATACCATTAGTCTATAAGAAAGCATTAAAAGTTAGAACAAAAGCAAATTTTGAATTAGAAAAATTAATATCAAATAGAATGGAATTTTTAGAAGATGGAAAAGTCACATTTACATATATGAATTTGGAAGACGAAAAAAAGGTAAATGCACAAGAAGGAGACCATGAAGGATTGGTTGAAATTGGAAGAGACATAGAAGGTGTAGAAGTTTCAATTTTTATAAGAGAAAAAGAAGGTACAGATGGGTATAAAGTATCTCTTAGATCAAACGAGTATGTTAATGTTGCAGATGTATGTTTAATGCTAGGGGGTGGAGGCCATCTACGTGCGGCAGGGTGCTTTATCTCTGGAAGTATTAGTGAAGTAAAAGAAAAAATACTAGGTGAAATAAGAAAGGTATTAAAATAATAAAATTATAGTGAAAGTGATTGGATAATAGTAAAACAACAATCACTTTTATCATAATATAACGTAATAAAGAGGATAAATAAAATGAATGGAATTTTAGTAATTAATAAACCAAAAGGTAAAACTTCACATGATATAGTATCAAATGTAAAAAAAATAGTAAAAGAAAAAGTAGGGCATACTGGCACTTTAGACCCAAATGCAACAGGAGTTCTTCCAATATTAATTGGTAAGGGAACTCTTTGTTCACAATATTTAATAGAACATGATAAAATTTATGAGGTTATTTTAAAATTAGGTGAGCAAAAAGATACAGGAGATATAGAAGGAAAAACAGTAAAAATAATGCAAGTACCTAATAGTTGTTTAGAAAAAAGAAATATTAAACAAGTATTAAAAAGTTTTATAGGAGAACAACAGCAAATACCTCCAATATATTCTGCAATAAAAATTAATGGAAAAAAATTATATGAATATGCAAGAGAAGGAAAAAGTATTGAAATAAAACCAAGAAAAATAAAAATATTTGAGTGCGAATTACAAAAAGTTGATATAAATGAAAAAGAAATATATTTTAAAGTGCATTGTTCAAAAGGAACTTATATAAGAACATTATGTGAAGATATCGCAAGACAATTAGGAACAGTAGGTTATATGAAAGAATTAAATAGAATACAGGTGGGAAAATTTAGTATTAACCGATCAATTTCAATTGAAGAATTAAAAGAAAATATCTTTAATCAAAATTTTATAATGCAACACCTTATTACAATTGAAGAAATTTTTCGAGAGAAAAACCAAATTATAATGGAACACAAAAAAATAGAAATGTTTTTAAATGGAGTAAAAATTCCATTTAATTTAAAAGATGAATTATATAGAATTTACGATGAAAAAAATAATTTTATAGGTATTGGAAGTATAAAAGAACAATTTTTAAAAAGAAAAATAATTTTATAATGACTGAAAAAATGTTCGAAAAATTTTAAAAAACTATTGACAAAAAATAAAATTAAATATAAAATATGTTCAACAAAAGCGAACAACAATTTGCAAAACAAAAATTCATTTGGAGGTTACTAATAATGAACATATTTAGAACAAAAATAAAAGAAAATAAAATTACATATATAAACATATCTGAAGTATCGATATTAGGGCAAAAATTTGAATTGAAAATAGCATATAAAAATATAAAAATTGCTGAATTAAATTTTGAAAACAAAGATATAAAAGTAGTACTTCCATCAAAATATAAAAACAAGAATATAGCAAACATATTAAATATTATTTTAAATAAAATGTATACACAAATAGCAAAAAAAGAAGTTGAGGAAGTCATGGAAAAAATAAGAGCAAAATTAAAGTTTGCACCAGAGGATTATAGAATATCTTATATAATAGATAAAATGGCTATATGTAATAAGCAAAGAGAAATAATAATAAATCCATATATAATGAAATATGATAGGCAGACAATCGAATATATAATATTGCATGAATATTGCCATCTAAAATATAAAACACATTCTAAAGGTTTTTGGAAATTAATAAAAAAGGCAATGCCAAAATATGAAAGATTTGAATGTGTTGCATAACTTAAATGCTTACATGAAAACAAAAAAGTTTAATTTTCATATCTAATATTTCATATTCCTTAAATAAGCTATATTTTTTCTAAAAATACTAGTATAATATAAAAAAATATGATATTATATATAAATAAGTAAATATTGGGGTGTAGCCAAGCGGTAAGGCAGATGGCTCTGACCCATCGATGCGTAGGTTCGAATCCTACTACCCCAGCCATAGACGATTTTCGTCGAACCACTTGAAAGTCTTAATATAAAAGAGTTTTA
>CAMMHE010000032.1 GCA_946496575.1 uncultured Clostridium sp.
ATTTCTAATAGATAATTTACCTAACATCTCTTGTATCACCTCCAAGAAGTGCTAATACATCTAATATTTCATTATAGAATTGTTTTCTTTCTTTTTCTCCTTTTTCAATCCTGTTAAAAATCTTTCCATCTTTTAAGAATAATATTTTACTACAATAACTTGCTGATAGTGGATCATGTGTAACAATTAAAATCGTTACTTTCATTTTTTTATTCATATCTTCCATTATTTCTAACAATTGTCTTGCAGATTTTGAGTCTAAACTACCTGTTGGTTCATCTGCAAGTATTAATTTGGGAGAATTTACTATTGCTCTAGCTGAAGCACATCTTTGCTTTTGCCCTCCTGATACTTGATATGGATATTTGTTTAAAATAGTTTGTATACCTAATTTTTTTGCAATTTCCATTGTCCTTTCATCAATTTCTTTTTCTGGAACTTTATTAATTGTTAATATTAGTGCAATATTCTCTTCTATTGTTAATGTATCTAATAAATTAAAATCTTGAAATATAAAGCCTAAATTCTCTCTCCTAAATTTTGCTATATCTTTCTCCTTTATTTCTGTTATATCTCGTTTGTTTAGATAAATATGTCCACTACTTACATTATCTATTGTAGCAATACAATTAAGCAATGTTGTCTTTCCACTTCCTGAAGCTCCCATTATGCCTATAAATTCACCTTCTGCTACATCAAAGCTTATACCATCTATTGCCTTTGTAATATTGTCTTTATTTCCATAATATTTTTGTATTTGTTCAACTTTTAATACTGTTTCCAAATCAACCAACTCCTTATAATTTATTCTTATCTTTATTATAAAATCTTTATTTTTGTTTTCATATAGAATTACATTGCATTTATCTTAAAATTTTGTAAGATAAGAAAATCCCCTATACAATATTGCAAGGGGCTAATTTATTCTTTTATTTCTTGGTATTATTATTGTTATTTCTGTATATTCATTTTCTTCACTTTCTACGGTTATTTTCATATCTAGTTCTTCACTTAATCTTTGACATAGATACAGTCCAATTCCTGTTGACTTCTTTTGATTTCTTCCATTTGTTCCGGTAAAACCTTTATCAAAAATTCTATTTATTTCACTTTTTTTAATTCCTATTCCATTGTCTTTAATTTTTAAAAGCACATTTTCTTTATTTTCAGTTCCAGATATACAAATTATGGCATTTTGACCTTTTTTGTATTTTATACTATTAATAATAACTTGATTTAAGATAAATTCTAACCATTTTTCATCTGAATAGGCAGTTATTATTACATTTTCTACTTCTACTTTTATATTATTTTGTATCATTATTTTTTTATTTCTAGCTAGGACATTTGTTACTACATCTGCTAGATTTATTTTACTTATCATAAAATCATTAGATACTTGTTCTAATCTTGCATAAAAAAGTGCTTGTTCTACATAATTGTTAATTTTTTCTATTTCTTCATCTATTTTATTTGTAATTTCTGATTTATTATTTTCACATAATAATTTTGAGGATGTTATAGGTATTTTTATTTCATGTACCCAACTTTCTATATAATCCTTATAATCTTTTTGAGCTATTTTTACTTTTGCTACATTTTCGAGCATTGATTTATTGGCTATTTTTAGTATCTTATAATATGCTAGGTTTTCTTCTCTTTTTGGCTTTTTTATCACTTCTGATATTAAATATTTTTCGTCTAACCCATCAATTGTATTATTTATTTCACTTATGTATTTATTCTTTTTTAAATAAGTTACAACAAAACTAATACTTGTAAATATAAAACTTATTGTAATTATAACACTAATAAAATTATGACTTATTTGCATTGCTTCTGCATAAAGTATAAGGATAATACAATATGTAATAAACAATAATATATAATTGGCTTTATCTTTTACATATCCCCAAAAATTCATAATTTATACCCTTGCCCTCTCTTTGTTTCAATTAAATTGTGTATCCCTATTTCTTTTAGTTTTTCTCTTATTCTGGTAATTACTACACTTAAACTGTTATCATCTGCATAAATTTCATTATCCCATAGGAAATCTATTATTTCAGTTCTTGCTATAATTCTATCTGTATGTGTAAATAAATAATATAATGTTTTTAATTCTGTTTTTGTAAGTTCTATCTCTTTTTTATTAAAAATTACTTGTGATTTGAAAATATCTAATTTTATGTTTTTGTACTCTATTGAATTGTTTTCTTCTTTTTTACTAGCATAAGTTCTATTTAATAAATTTTGTATTCTTGCAAGTAATATTGGTACATTGTATGGTTTTTCTATATAGTCATCTCCACCTATTATAATTCCATTTAACTCATCCATAGAGTTATTTCTACTTGTTACAAATATGATTGGAATATTAGATTTTGACCTAATTTTACTACATATTTCATATCCATTTTTATTCGGTAAATTAACATCTAATAATACTAAATGTGTTTCACATTCTAATACTTGCTTTTCCACATTTTCAAAATTTCTTATTAAATTTATTTTATATCCACTATTTTGCAAGAGAATTTTTAATTCTTCTCTTATTTCTGGATCATCTTCTATTATCGTTATATTATACATCTTTTCTCCACTTATTCTATATATATCTTAATAAAATACTATATATACCCATATTTGTTCTTATTTTTTATAATCAATACTGCTGATACAAGTAAAGATAATATTTCAGCAAAAACTACTGATAACCATATTCCATCAATTTCTAAAAATATAGGTAATATAAATATCATTGCTATTTGGAATACTAAAGTCCTAAAAAAAGAAATAATAGCCGATATTAATCCATTATTTAATGCTGTAAAGAAACTTGAGGAAAATATTGAAAAGCCACTAAATAAAAATGATATAGAAAATAGTCTTATTGCATGACTTGTTAGTTCTAATAAATTATTATCATAGCTTACAAATATTTTTGCCAAAATTCCTGACAATATTTCTGCAAGTAAAGTCATAGCTAGTCCTGCTATTCCAATTATAATTAAACTTTTCTTTAACAAACTTTTTAATTCTTCTTTATTTTCTGCACCATAATGATACCCTATAATTGGTGCTGTTCCTATCGAATAGCCTATGTATGAAGCTGAAAATATAAAAGACATATACATAATAATACCATAAGCTACTACTCCATCTGCTCCTATCATTTTCATTAATTGCATATTGTATAAAATATTTACTAATGACATTGAAATATTCGTAAGCATTTCTGATGATCCATTTGTACAAGTCTTTAGTATTATTTTCCATTTAAACTTTGCTTTTACTAATCTAAGATTAGTTTTATTTTTTCTTGCAAAATAAATAAATGGTACAATTCCTCCTAAAGCTTGGCTTAAAGCTGTTGCAATAGCTGCTCCTGCAATTCCTAATTTAAAAACATAAATAAGCAAGAAATCTCCTATCATATTTAATATTCCTGCTATGATAGAAATAATTAATCCAAAAGTTGGCTTTTCAGCTACTACAAGAAAACTTTGAAAAGTGTTTTGTAACATAAAAGCTACTAAACTGATTGTTAATATTCTTCCATACATAACACAGCCTTCTAGAATTTCTCCATTTGCTCCCATCATTTGTGATATAGGTCTTATGAAAATCAGTCCTATTATTGTAAGTAATATTCCCATCCCTATTATAAAATAAATTAGCATTGAGAAATAATTATTCGCCTTTTCATTGTCTCCTTCTCCTAGAGTTTTTGATACTATAGCACTTCCTCCTGTACCTATCATAAAGCCTAATGCTCCTAGTATCATTAAAACAGGATAAATTAAATTTACTGATGCAAAAGCATCACTCCCTACAATGTTTGACACAAAAATCCCATCTACTACACTATATATTGATGTAAATATCATCATTATAATAGATGGTAAAGTAAATCTTATTAATTTTTTATAATTGAAATGTTCTGATAATTGTATCTGCATTTTTTAGTTTCCTCCATAATATCCTTTTATATATTCTGCTAGTGGAGAAATGATATTTTTTATTTCTACTTCAGCTGTATTAATACAAAGGTCATATATTCTTTTATCTCCCCATTCTAAATTATTCATAAGAATTTTATGATAATTTTTTCTATTTTTATCTATTTGAATAATTTTTTGTTCTAATTCTCTATCTGATAATTTTTCACTATCTTTATTCTTTTTTCTACAACGTTCTATTTTAGATTTCATATCTGAATATACAAATATATCTATTGTTTTAAGTTCTTTTAATATAATGTTTGCTCCTCTACCTACAATAATACAATTTCCTTTTTCAGCTATTTTTTTGATTAATTTCTGTTGTTCAATAAGAATTTGTGTTTGTTCACTTTGCATTTTTGAATATACTGCAAAAGATTTTGCAAACTGAAAAGCATAAGGATATATGCCTTTTTCTGATATATTTTTTATATATTCCTCCGTCATTCCTGTTTCTTTTGCAAGCTTTGATATAATTTCTCTATCATAATAAGCAAGTTGCAATTCATCTGCTAATCTTTTTCCTATTTCACGACCCCCACTTCCAAATTCACGACTAATTGTAATTATCTTATTCATATAAACTTCCCCTTCTATAATTAGTGCTAAATTTTTGTTAAAAATATCAATTATAATCAGTAAATAGAATACCATATAATCTAAAATTATGCTACTATCCTTTCAATTTTTCTTTATTATTTTGCAAATAATACTTTTTCTGATTTATATTGTTTTATGATATGTGCAAATACCAAACTTATATAAATAATCGTAGATATAGCCATTAATGCAATATTTAATAAATTTATTGTTTCATTATTTATATCTGTAAATATCAATGTAAAGTTTAAAAATGGTACTATTGAAAGTATTGGTGTTGTTGTTATTCCCATCATAAATGCTATCATACCAGGAAAGAATGATATAAAGGTTAATGGTGTTAATGCACTTTGTGCTTCTTTAAATGTTTTTGATGTACTTGCAATGGCAATACATAGTCCACTTATAAAGAATGAATATGCTATTATTACTATTATTGCAAATAATATTGTTATTGGAGAATACATAACATCTATTCCTTCATAAATACTAAACATATTCTTTGTAATCATTAATGATAGTATTGCAAGTATTAAACTAATAATTCCTGTAATAATCGAAGATACTGTAACACCTAAAAATTTCCCTACTATTATGTCTTTGCTTTTTATTGGAAATGTAAGTAATGTTTCTAATGTTCCTCTTTCTCTTTCCCCTGCTGTTGTATCTGTTGCAGGATATGTAGCAGAAACTGTTATTGCCATCATTATGAAAAGGAAAGCATAATTTTTTATGTAATTTGCAAAGTAATTATCTTGTTCTATCATATTTTCTTCTACTGTAATAATATTTAATACATCATCTGGATTTAGGTTGTTTTCTTGTAAATAACTTTGTTGTAAATATTGTTTATATGTATTAAAGTATGTTTCCATTAAATTACTTGCAAATGTACTATTATCTGAACCATCCGTGTTTATAATATACTTATTGTCTTGTTTTGTAATATAAAGGTCTATTTCTCCCTCATCATATTTTTGTTTTAGTTCTTCTTCATTTCCATTTATTATTTCAATACCCATTTCTTTTGCTATTGTTTTTTCCTCTTCTGTCATTTCATAAGTAAAACCAATTTTATTATACTCATCTACATCTTTACTTATTTGTGCCTCAAATAAAGCAGACATTCCTATAACTAAAAGTGGTATAAATATTGGTATTATGAGCATCATTGCTAGTGATTTTTTATCTCTAAATAATTCTCTTAATTCTTTTTTTAATATATTCCACAAATTATTCTTCATTTAAAACACCTCCTATAATTGCAAAAAAAGCATCTCTTAAATTTGTTGTATTTGTATCTCTTTTTATTTCTTCTGGTGTTCCTGTTTTTATGATTTGTCCTTTATTTATCATAATAACTCTATCACATATATTTTCTGCTTCTTCCATATAGTGTGTTGAATAAAGAATTGTTTTTCCTTTATTTCTTTCTTGTTTAATAAAGTTTAATATAATTTGACTAGATATAATATCTAATCCTGTTGTTGCCTCATCTAATATATAATATTGAGGATTATGTACTAAACATCTTGCTAAATTTACTTTTTGAGTTTGACCTGTCGATAAATTTGCTATTTTATTATATAAAAATTGTTCCATTCCTAACACTTTTGTAATTTCTTTTATTCTTTCTTCACTTTTGTTCTTATTTACTCCATATATATCTGAACACATTTTTAATAATTCATAACAAGATAATGTATCATATATTTTTGTATTACCTGATAAGTAAGCAATATTTTGCTTAATTTCTATTTCATTATCTTTATAATTCATATTGTCAAAAGTTATTTTGCCCTCTGTTGGCTCTAAAATTCCTGCAACCATTCTTAATAAAGTTGTTTTCCCTGCTCCGTTTGGTCCTAAAATTCCGATAATTTCTCCGTCTTTTGCTTCAAATGAAATGTCTTTGTCTGCATAAAATACTTCTTTTTCTTTTTTATTTTTATTTCTAATAAATTTCTTTGTTATATTCTCTACTTTAATCATTATTTATCCTCACTTTTTTCTTAAATTTTCTAACTATTGCAAATTATTTTTTATATTTAATGGTATATCATTACCATCTGTTAAATTTATTACCTCTTCTATGATTTCTTTTAAATATGGCAATGTGATATTATATTTTATAGTTTCTAAATATGATACATCTAAACCATAACAACTAGCTTGCATAATACATTCTAATTTATCTATTTGCTTTACAAAACATGCTTCTTCTGTTTCTTGTTTTTCATATTCTTCCCATAGTTCCAAAAAATCATTTTCAAAATTAACAACCTTTAATAATCTTTCTATTCCTTTCTTTTCTAATTCGTGTTTCTTACTTTTTGTTATGTTATCATTTGGTGTAAAATCTCCTGCATATATTTCTCCCAATTCGTGTATAATTGATAATTTTATGCATTTTGTAATATCATAATTTAATTTATATTTTTCTATTACACTAATGGCAAGCATAGCCATACTCCAAGAATGATCTGCTATACTTTCAATTTTTGTATAATGTTTTTCTCCTAATAAATCTTTTATCCAACCTTGTCTATATATATCTTTCAAATGATTAAATTGATAGTAAAAGCTAATTAAATCATTTTTTATATCTTTGTTTTTATATTGCTCATATGCGGATTGCTTTTTTATATAGTTGGAATTATTTTTATCTTTTAAAATATTTTCCAAATATAATACTTCCTTTCGTCTCCATACTTATTATAAAATATAATTGTTTATTTACATTACTGTACTTTTTTTAGGAATAAAAAATTTTTCTTGATATGCGTTTTCTATTTTTAAAAGTTCAATTTTTTTATTTATTCCTCCTGCATAGCCTGTTAAACTACCATTTGTTCCAATAACTCTATGGCAAGGCACAATTATTGATATTTCATTTTTTCCAACTGCCCCACCTACTGCTTGTGCTGACATTCTTTTCAATCCTCTTCTTTTTGCTAAAATATTTGCTATTTCTCCATAAGTCATGGTTTTACCATATGGAATTGAATATAAAATTTCCCATACTTCTATCCTGTTAAATTTACTATTTACCATGAATATAATAATAGCATAAAAATAAATTTTAGTCCATCACTTATAATTAAAAACCGTCTAGTAATGACTCTAACTAAACGGCTTTCTTTCTATCTAATTTTTTCAATATCTATACGTGCATTTGGGTACATCACATTTTCAAATGATAATGCTCCAAGTTGTAGTATATCTCCTGCATTTAACCTTAATATTACTGTGCTTGTAAGTGTATAACGATTATTTACAATATCTTCATTAAGAACTGCTCCCTCATTCAATGTATCTGTTAATGGCATATTATTAACTAAAAGAATAGCATTAAAATTAAATCTTGTTGAACCACCTTGATCAATTCCTTCTAATTGATAAGATATCTGATAAATTCCATTCTCATTAATATTAATTTGACTAGTTCCGACTTCATGGTTCAATGCAACTCCTTCTACAATTTGGTTCTCACCGAATTTGATAATTACATCCCCTACTTGTGTATTATTTTCAGATCTTGCTACTGTTACTAAAATATTGTTATTAGGCATTATACTATTATTAGCTATAATGATTACAAATATTATAAGAATACTAAAAAAAAGTATAAAATTTATGAAAGATGCTATTTTTATTGTTTTACATATATTATGGCAACAACACATTTTTACATTCCTCCCATAGTATATAATATGAAATTTGTAAAAATGTGTTGAATTGTGTTTTTTATTGCCACAAAAGTAAACTATATTATGATTTATATTGCTAAAAATACTTTTGTTATTTAATATCATTAAACTTTTTAAGTTTAATGAATGATATTGTTCCAATTATTATTACTCCAATTATAGGTATTATAATAAATAATATATTGCCATGCCAACATCTGGATTTTCTTTCCAGTTTGCTATATCTATTCATACTCTTTTTTATCTCCATATATCTCCATTTATATATTTAGTTAACGCCATAATAAACGCATTTCTTGTTAAGTCAATTCTTGAAACTTCATCTTTTGTTAAATAACTTATTCCACCCCTTCCCTTACCTAAATTTTTTCTACTAAATATTTTGTCCATAACTTTTCCTAGTTCTGTTTGTTTTATTTCTTCTATATATTTTTCGGGTATCGGAAATCCTTGACTTGTTCCTACACTTTGAAATCCTTTTGAATCTTCTATTACAACACAATTGATATCAATCCATTCTCCTAATGAATTTGTAATTCCTGCTTCACTTGATACATAAAAGTCTATGTCTAGTTTATTTTCCTTTGCATATTTTTTTAGGTTTTTTACTCTATTTTTAGCACCTTGTAATATTTCTTCATTAAATGGTTGGTCTCCTACTTCAGAATCTACTGAAATTCCTTCTATTTCAACATTGTCAAAGTATTTTTCAAAAGCCTGTCTTGCTCCTTCTATTTTTCCTGGATTTTTTGTTCCCATTAATATTCTCAATTCTGTTCCATCTCCTTTATATATCTATAAATTTCTCCCTAATCTTTATATCCTTTTGCAATTAATGTTGCCCAAGGTTGTTTTATAGTTATAACTTTCATTATTTATTTTACTTTCAATATTAGTTAATAATTATACTTTGAAAAAATCTCTCTTGAAACTCTGTCAATACTCGAATTTCACCATTTGTATATTTTTATCTTTTGGTACTAAAACTAATTTGTCATCATTATCATTTAATCTATGCATTACTGCTATACATTTTCCTGTAAAACTTTCTATTGGTTCAAAAATACCTAGTACATAGCAATCTAGTTCTTCTCCATCTCCACTTACTGTATTTGGTATATATCCATAATTAATAGGATATATAAATCCATGTTTTGGATGCTTTGAACTCATTTTCCTATCTATTTTCGCTGTAATTGTTTTTCCTATGTATGATTTTGTATTGATATTCTTTATATCTTTTAAATATAAAATATATTCACATCTCTTAATATATTAATGTTATGATTATTTTATTTAATACTTTCTAGATAAGATATCCTTTTACCGTTTTCTTTTGCATATTCAATTTCATTTCTTGTACTTTCTCCAATATATCCACCTAAATTAATTACATATATTTCATCTGACATATCTATTTTCTGCCTATGCATTTCATCTAGCATTTTTTTAGCTTCTAAATTTATTTCTTCTTTTTTTATAGTATTAAAGAAATTAGGTGTGAGCACAATATTTTTCTTTAATGTAAGTTTCTCTTGAATTTTCAAAAATTCATTTTTAAATTTAATTGAACCACATAAAGTTATTACATTATATTTATTTTTTACTGTACTCATCTTTTATCTCCTCTAATATATTTTTTTAATTTTTCATTTACCTTCTTATAAACATTTTCTACAATCCATTTTTCATTTGATATCTTTTCTACATCTTCGATATTAACCCATTTCACACCACTATTTTCATCTTCTTTTATTTTTAATATTTCATTTTCATCAACTTCTAAAAGATAAGTTAAGTTTAAATGCACATGTGAAGATACATATTTACCTCTTTTTATATGTCCATTCACACAAATTATTTCTAATGAAAATATTTCATCATTAAGCACTTTTATATTTTTTACTCCTGTTTCTTCTTTTAATTCACGAATAGCTGTACCTAGCAAATCTGTTTCTCCATCAGCATGTCCTCCTGTCCATGCCCATGATTTATATATATTATGATATATCATTAATACTTTGGTTCTTTCTTTATTTACTACCCATGATGATGCTGTAAAATGTCCAAATTCATTATTTCTTGTAAGTACATCATCAAATGTATCTATATATTTTAACATTGTTTTCTTATCTTTTTCTTCTTGTTCATTGTATGGTTTATAATTTTCTATTTGTTCTCTTAAATTCATTTCTACTCCTCCATTTGTTAACTTCAAACTTTTATTTAAAATTAATTAACTATGTTATATCACATTCTATATGAATTCTCAACTCATTTCGTAATACCTTTAAATCTAACAATTTATTTTTCTTTGATTTAATAAAAGACACCAATTTTTTATTTTGATGTCTTTAACAATATAAAAATTTTATGTGTTGGGAACATGTTTTCTACTAACCACATTTAAAATAATTTTTATAAAATTTTGTTATTTTTATCAATTTTTAAGTCTTTTTTAGGTGTTTTTTTGAGAGGTTAGAAATGAAGTGAACCCAAATTATTAGACAAAAAGTTTAATAAGGAGGGTTCATTTTCATGTCAAAATACTCAAATGAATTTAAATTAAAAGTAATAAAATATTGTATAGAAGAATTTCATGGATATGGTAATACTGCTAAATATTTTAATATTCCAAGTTCAGAAACAGTAAGAAGATGGTGCGAGCATTATGAAGCACATGGAATAGAAGGAATATCAAAATATAAAAATAATGTTAATGTCAATAAGAAAATGTACAAAATTTTGAATTTAGTTATGTACAATTTTGTACATTGTTAAATTGACTTTGTCAAGTAAAGTGTGTAATTTTTTTTGAAATTTAAAAACTTTGATAATTGGTGGTTAATTTTTTGGCTACCAATTATTTTTTTCTTTGTGATAAGTATGTATGAAAAATTATACTAAAATTAAGAGAATATAGAAAAAGTTGTGTAAATTTAATAGGACTTAAGAAAATTGCTTCTTAAGCCTATTATTTTTAGGATTTTATTTATATTCTACCTTCATACATAATCCTAAATTGTGATAGGCATAAATCTTCTATTTCGATCAAATTAAATGGTGTAAGAATTATTTTTAATTTATCTGTGACTAAAAATTTATATGCTAAAGAATCTCTATCTTCTTTTTTCATTCTTCCAATTTCACTTAATATGCATGTGTCTAAAAATATTTTTCTATATTCCATATTTCATATTCTCCACTATTTTTGTTAATAATTCATACTTTTTAATTCATTCCATCTATCTATCGACATTAAAACTTCTCTTGGTTTACTTCCTTGATAGCCAGATATAATTCCTCTTTCTTCCATCTGATCTATAATTCTTCCTGCTCTTGTATAACCTATCTTAAACCTTCTTTGTATAAATGATGTAGAAGCTTGTCCAGTTTCTACTACTGACTCTATAGCTTCCATCAAAAATGGATCTATATCATCATCAATATCTAATTCTAATCTATCATTATCTACTTTTTGCAATATATCTCCATTATATATAATTTTTTCTTCTGCTTTTATATAATTAGTAACTTTTTCTAACTCATTATTTGAGATAAAAGCACATTGATATCTTATTGGTTCATATATACCAACTTCTTTAAAAAGCATATCTCCATTTCCTAATAGTTTTTCTGCCCCTATAGTGTCTAAAACTGCTTTTGAATCAATTTGTGATGGAAGTCTAAAAGCAATTCTAGTAGGTATATTAGCTTTTATTCTACCTTTTACAATATTTATTGAAGGTCTTTCAGTAACTATTATAAGATATATTCCTACATTTCTTGCTTTTTGAGTTAATGGATAAATATATTCTTCAATTTCTTTTTGCTCTTCTTCTATTAAATCAGCATATTCATCTATAATAAGTATAATATCAGGCAATTTTTCAGCATTATCTTGTTTTTCATTATATTCTTCTATATTTTTTATCCCTTTATTTGCAAGTATTACATATCTATTATCCATTTCTTGACAAAGCCATGCTAATGCTCCTAAAGCTTTTCGTTTATCAGTTATAACCGGTATTAATAAATGAGGTATTTCATTATATAATGATAATTCTACAACTTTAGTATCTATCATTAAAAATTTTACTTCACTTGGTTTTGCTTTATATAAAATACTGTTTATTAATATATGTAAAAACATACTCTTTCCAGAACCTGTTGTTCCTGAAATTAACATATGGGATGTTTTTTTAATATCTATTATTTTACATTTTCCACGAATATCTTTTCCCAATCCAACTGCAAGTTTAGATATATTGTTTTCAAATTCTTTGGTCTTTATAATTTCTCCAAACTTTACTATTTCTTTATCTATTCTTTCAGTTTCAATACCTACTAACTGCTTTTCTGGTATTATTTTTATATCTATAATTTTTGTTCCCAAATTTAAAGCTAAATCATCTTTTAGTTTTTTTACTTTATTAACACTAACACCTTCACCTAATCTTATTTCATATGTAATAATTGTTGAACCTATCGATACATTTTCTACTTTAGATTTTATGTTAAAACTATATAATGCCTTTTGTAATTTCTGTGCATTTTCTACTAATATTTTTTTACTTTCTGCTTGCTTGGAATTTGTTTTTATATCTAATAATTCTAATGGTGGTAAATCATATTCCATTTTTTCTTCTTGAATTTCTAATATTTCCTTTTGACTATCATTTTGTTCTTTTTCTACTAGCATTATATCTTCTTTCGAATTTTCTTTAATTTCTTCTATTTCTTGTTCAAGTAATACTTTTTTATTCACTTCTATTGTTTCAACTGACAAATCGTTATTTCCTTTATTTCTTATAAATTTTAAAAATCTTTCTATCATAATTTTTCCTTTTTATATTTATATACTTACATATTTTTGATTTTTATGATTTGGTTTTTCTGGTATAGTCATTTGCAATAATCCTTTTTCTAGTAATGGTTTTAAATATAATACTGTAAAATTTCTTGTATGTTTATATTCCATATATTCCATTATTTCTTTCTTACTATGTGGCTCTTTACAAAATTCTAATATTTTTAATTCTTGTTCATTTAACTTAGTCGGTTCTTGGTCGGTCTTTTATCTCATTTTCAAATCCATCATGCATAAATATTGTTGTAATAAAATAATCTCTTGTTTCATTTGTTTCAAACTCTGGTTCTTTTGAGCCGTTATTTTTCAATGTTCTTTTTATTTTAGGAATACCTGTATTTCTACCTTCTGTTAATTTTAATTCTTTTAAAAATTCTCCAATTCTACGATTTCTATACTTTCTTGCTATCATATTTTTATCTTCAATTGATTTTTGGCTTATTGAACGGTCTGATCCTGGATAACTTACAATATGAATTCTATCTTCCATTATTCTTACTTCTACTGGTTCTCTTACATCATATCCGCCTATGATAAACTGCATTTACTAATGCTTCTTCAATTGCTTGATATGGATAATTAAAAAATCTTACCGCTTTTGCTTGCCCATCTATCTTTAAAATTTTTTCCATAATAACAGTATTTTTGATATATGTTAAAGCACTTTTTATCATGCTATCAATTAGCCCTTTAAATATCTGTTCTGTCATATCATCACCTTCTGGACCATTTCTTAAATCTACTACTTCTATTTGTGAATACGGAAAGAATTTTTGTGGTTCATCATTAAAAAACATTAACCCTACATTTAAAGGTTTCATATATTCTGGTGTTCCATCAACTATTCTCATACTTTTACATAAATCTATAAAGTCCATTGTTTCAGATTCTTTTAATAATTCACTCTTTATTTCATATAAGTAATTTTGAATTAGTGGTAATTTTAAATCTTGAATTTGTGCTTCATGATTCATTCTATCATCAAATGGTATTACTCTTGCCATGTCATATAATTCTTTTTTCTCTGTTTCTGTTGTTTTTACTGTGCTAGACATCTTTCTAATATAATATGAATATCCTTTTGAAAAATCTTTATCTAGTGTTGTTGGACATTTGTATGGTCTATTCTGACCACCAAAACACCATACTACTAGTATATTTTTACCTTTATATCGAGCAACATCTACAATTGGTGTATAGGCTGGCTGTATCATTTTACATTTTGTTAGCAATTCTTTTTGGATTTTATCTATTTCAGATAATTGTAACCCTTCAAAATCTTTCTTAGGTCTACCATTTTCTTCTTCAACACCTATTAAAATATATCCTCCACCCTAGTTATCTATATCATTTGCAAACGCACAAATTGTATGTAATATTGGTTCTGGATTCCAATTTTTCTTTAATTCTAATCTTGCATTTTCTACAATGTTTTCATTTAATATATTTTCTATACTTGTAGGTAATTTCATGCTTTCACCTTCACTTTCTCATAATATCCAATAAAATTTTTAGTTATTACATATTCTTCTATATATACTAAAACTTTAATTCTTTAATCGCTGATATATCTATTCCATAAATTTGTTTATATATATCATCACAATTTAAAGTTGTTAATTTATTTTTATCAATATTTAATAATTCTTGCATTTGAATAACCTCTTCTTCTGACTTTCCTTCTATTTCCATATATGTTGGTATCATTGGCCATGAATCTATATCTATTTCAATATCATTTAAAATATACTGTATTCTTGTATTTTCTTGATAGCTCCTATTTTTAAAGCCAATCTTCTCCAAAAATTCATTTGCTTTATTAAAATTTTCTACTTCAAACTCTACTTCTTTTGTACCATCTATTGTATTAGTTACTATATCTTTGTATGTAAGAGTTGTAACTATTCCATTTGTTCTAAGTCTAATCCATTTTCCTTTTTCTACTGGTCTTAAATCGTAAACATATCTTTTTTGCTCAAATTTTCCTTTTTTTGTAGCACCTAATTCTTCTAATCTTTTTATGATATCTTCTTTATCAATCTCCAAAATTCTTACTTCATATTCTGTTTGCATATCTTCCACCCTTTCATTTTATACAATTTAATTTTCACATAATCTATAAATATCTTCAATATTTACATTCTCTTCATCATAATTCATAAGCCTGTTATTTGAAATTATAAAATCATTATTATAATATTTAAAATTTCCACTTGCTCCATATATTAGATTATTTTTATCATTTTCATAAACAAATTTTTCTCCACACTTATATTTGAATTTATAATCAATTAATAAGCTATTTAATATGCTATTTATTGTTTTTTTATCCAGTCTATGATCATTTATCCATTTTGTCTGCGGAGTATCTTCTTTGCCACATAATAACTCTTTTAATCTTACATTTTTAATATTTGGATATTTATCTATATATTTTTTTAATTCTTCTGCAAAATTTTCATGCTCTAGTATATTCGTTAAAGCTATATCTATTTTTATATTCTTAGCCATTTTAAATGATTTAGTTTTTGTATAATCTTTATCATATTCTAATATTTGCATATCTCTCTTGCTATCTAAAGATACTCTTAAAATATCGAATTCCACATTTTCTAACTCATTAAATAAATTAAACTTTCTCTCATCAAAAAATATATTTCCAGATGTATGAATCCTCACTCCATTAAAAATATTTATATGTTTTTTATAGACTTTACAGATTGTCAAAATGTGTTCATATTCATAAAAAGATGGCTCACCATTTCCACTTAATACAAATCTATTAAATCTTATATTTTTCTTATCTAGTTTTTGTAATATATTTTCAAAATCACGGAATTCCTCTATGTTTGCAGTAGCTTTGTTATAAACTTTTCCTGCACTTTTTGCAATACAAAATGGACAATTTTTATTACAAATATTTCTTGTTGTTATTAATGTTAAATTTCCTAATTCTACACTCATAATAATTTTACCTTCAACTACTTTGCTAGAATTTTACCATAAATTAATAAAAAAATAAAGCATATGTTAAATTTTAATACACTTTATTTTTCGTTGACAAATCGTTGACATTGTTAACATGAAATTATACTGCTCCGCATACCATGTCAACCTCTATCGTTACTTTAATTTTGTGATTTTCTGTTCTCTTAACCTTATTTTTACCTTTCCTATCAAAACTAATAAAATCTTCAAAAGCAGTAAATTCAACTATCTTGTCTAATTCTTTAGACATAGCACCGAACAGCACTCCACATGGCTTGTAAAAGGAAACATATCTACAGGTTGTATTTTAATAATACAGTAATCATCTTCAAATTTTGATAGATCCCTAATAAGAGTTGAAGGATTGCAACTAATATATACTAACCTTTTAGGTTTAATTTTTAAAATATTATCTATAATTTTATTGTCCAAACCTTTACGTGGTGGATCTATCATTATAATATCAGGAATTACATTTTCTTTATTTATTAAGTTATCCAGTACAATTTGAGAATCTCCTGCTATAAATTGTGTATTGTCAACATTATTTAGTTCTGCATTATGTTTTGCCATTTCTATGGCTTCTTCTACGATTTCAATTCCATATACCTTTTTAGCATATTTTGACATAAATATTGAAATTGTTCCTATTCCACAATATAAATCAAATACTATATCCTTTTTTGTTATATTTGCTTCTTCTATTGCAACATAGTATAATGCTTCTGCTTGAATTGGATTTACTTGATAAAAAGAAAGAGGTGATATTCTGAAAGTATATTCTCCTAAAATATCAGTTATATATCCTTTACCATACAAATTTATATTTTGGTTTCCTAACACAACATTTGTATTTTTTGTATTTATGTTTTTTATAATTGTTTTAATATTTGCAAATTTGTTCACTAATTCATAAACTAATTTTTCTTCATTTTTAAATTTTGTTCCATTAATTACTAATATTACCATTATCTCATTAGTTTGTTTTCCTATTTTTAATACTATATGCCTAAATTCTCCATTCATTGTTATTTCATCATATATACTAATATTATTTTTTATAATAAATTCAAAAATGAATTTTGCAACTTTTTCTATTTGTTCATCTTGAATAAAACATTTTTTCATAGGGATAATTTCATGTGTTCTATTTGCATAAACTCCTATAGTTGGTTTTCCATCTCTTCCTATTCCCAATGGATATTGTGCTTTATTCCTATAATGATATGGGTTTCCCATTCCTAATGTTTTTTGTACCACTATTTTATTCTTTAGTGTTTTATTCACTAAATTTTGTACTATATCTTGTTTTATTTTTAGTGTTTCTTCATAATCAATATGTCTTAAATTACATCCTCCACATCTTTTATAAGTTTGACATTCTACTTCTATTCTATTGTTTGATTTACTGATTATTTCAATAATTTTTCCATAAGCATAGCTAGTAAGAACTTTTACTATTAAAATTTTTATTTTCTCACCTTTTATTCCTCCAGGAACAAATATTGTGAAGTTTTGTATTTTTGCAATTCCTTCACCTTCAAATCCATTATCTAGAATGTCTACTATATATTCTTTATTTTTTTGAACAATATTTTCTTTCATCATCACATTTCCTATCATATTAATATTAATAGTATTTTAGCATTACTTATGCATATTATCAATAATTTTATAATAGATTTTAAATTAACTTTCAACAATATTTTTGTTTTTTCTTTGATTTTTTCAAAAAACGGTAAATTGTAAAAGTAAAATATAGTTTGTAAAACTAACGTCTATTGAAAGATTA
>CAMMHE010000033.1 GCA_946496575.1 uncultured Clostridium sp.
GTTTGATGTCCAAAATGAACACCTGCTTCTAGTAATTGTTTCATTGCAACTACTGACATTCTTATTCCTCCTTTTCGTTTTTCTTCCATGAAATTTCATCACTTGCAAAGACTTAAATTATTTAAGCACTCCTCTGCAAATTTGTTTCATGTGTTTTTTACGCTCATTATTATACCATATTTTTTGGAAATTGCAATAGGTAAAGCACATTTTATAGTACTTTTCGCCCAATTTATAACATTATTAGTGTTGCTACATTAAAATATACTAAAATTGAACATGCATCTACTATTGTCGTTATCAATGGTGCTGCCATAAGAGCTGGATCTAATTTTAATTTCTTTGCTAATAATGGTAAAATACATCCTATTAATTTTGAAAGTATTACTGTTATTATAAAAGTTATTCCAAGTGTAACTGCTAACATTATATCTTTATATTGTATTATTATACTTATTCCATTTACTACTGCTAAAATTATGCCAACTATAATTGATACTCTAAATTCTTTCCATATTACTTTATATATATCTTTTAACTTTATTTCATCTGTTGCTAATCCTCGTATTATTAATGTAGCACTTTGTGATCCACAATTTCCACCTGTATCCATTATCATAGGAATAAATGCCACCAACAATGGAATTACTGCAAATGCATTTTCATATTTATTAATGATATTACCAGTTATTGTTGCTGATAACATTAATAATAATAACCATAATATTCTGTTTTTTGCATGTTTAAATACACTTGTTGCAAAATATGTATCTTCTTTAGGTGACATAGCTGCCATCTTTTCTACATCTTCAGTCGCTTCATCTTGCATTACATCCATAGCATCATCTACTGTTACTATTCCTACCATTTTATCTTTGTTGTCTACAACTGGTAATGCTAATAAATCATATTTTCCAAATGCTTTTGCTACATTTTCTTTATCTTCTAATGTCGTTACTTTTATTACATTTGTTTCCATTAGATTTCTTATTAGTTCTTCATTTTCTTTTATTACTAATTTCTTTAAGTCTACAATTCCTATTAATTTTCTCTCATCTGTTAATACATAACAATAATATATTGTTTCTTTTTCTAGTCCTATTTTTCTTATTCTTTCTAATGCTTGTATTACTGTCATATTTTCTTTTAAGTGTACAAACTCTGTTGTCATTATACTTCCTGCACTATCTTCCGGATACTTTAATAGTTCATTTATTATTATTCTATCTTCTGGTTTTACATTTTTTAGGACTCTTTCTACAACATTTGCTGGCATTTCTTCTAATAGATCTACTGTGTCATCCATATATAATTCGTCTATTACCCTTTTTAATTCCCTATCTGTTAAATCTTTTATAAGCTTTTCTTGCATATCTGATGAAAAATAACTAAATACTTCTCCAGCCTTTTCTTGTGATAATACTCTAAATACTATCAATAGTTTCTCTTTATCAATTTCTTCATCTAATTCTTCTATTATTGCTGAAATATCTGCACTTTTTAATTCATTTAATATATTTTTTAATTCATTTATTTTCTTTTCCTCTAATAACTTTTTTATTTTTTCCATAGCATCTCCTCCTGACTTTGTATATTTCTATAACATTATAATTGTTGCTATACTAAAATATACTAGTATCGAGCATGTATCTACTATTGTTGTTATAAGTGGAGATGCCATAAGTGCAGGATCAAGTTTTAATCTTTTTGCTAATAATGGCAATATACATCCTATAAATTTTGCAAGTATTACAGTTAAAATTAATGTTATTCCTATTGTTGTTGCTAACATGTAGTCATTATATTGCAATATTATGCTAATTGCATTTACTATTGCTAGTACTATTCCTACTATTATTGCTACCCTTGTTTCTTTCCAAATTACTTTAAATACGTCCTTTAATTTTATTTCATCTGTTGCTAGCCCACGTATAATTAATGTTGAACTTTGTGATCCACAATTTCCTCCTGTTCCCATTATCATAGGAATAAATGAAACTAATAATGGCACTGCTGCAAATGCATTTTCGTAATTTGTAATTATTCCACCTGTTATTGTAGCTGATAGCATTAGTATTAATAGCCATAATACTCTGTTTTTTGCATGTTTAAACACCCCTGTTGAAAAATAATCTTCTTCTGTTGGAGCCATAGCAGCCATTTTTTCTAAATCTTCTGTTGCTTCATCTTGAATTACATCTATTGCATCATCTACTGTTACTATCCCTACAAGTCTATTTTCGTTGTCAACAACTGGTACTGCAAGAAAGCTATATTTACTTAATACTTTTGCTACATTTTCCTTGTCTTCCATTGTTGTAACTTTTATTACATTCGTTTCCATTAAGTCTCTAATCATTTCGCTATTATCTCTTACTACTAATTTTTTCAAATCTATAATTCCAATCAAATTCCTTTTTGTAGTAAGTACATAACAATAATATATTGTTTCTTTATCTAATCCTATTTTTTTTATTTTTTGTAATGCTTGCCCTACAGTCATATTCTCTTTTAAATCAACAAATTCTGTAGTCATTATACTTCCAGCACTGTCTTCTGGATATCTTAATAATTCATTTATTGTTTCTCTATCTTCTGGTTTTACATTTTTTAAAATTCTTTTTACTACATTAGATGGCATTTCTTCCAATAGATCTACCGTGTCATCCATATATAACTCATTTATTACATTTTTTAATTCTTTATCAGTTAAATCTCCTATAAGCTTTTCCTTCATATCAGGTTCTAAATAGCTAAATGCTTCACCTGCTTTTTCTTTGGATAAAAGCCTAAATACTATTAAAACTTTTTCTTTGTCTAATTCTTCATTTAATTCTTCCAATAATGTGGATATATCTGCACTATTCAATTCATTTAACATTCTTTTTAATTCATTTATTTTTTTATTTTTTAATAGTTGTTTTATTTCTTCCATTTTACAATTCTCCTTTTTTTCTTTTTAGAGAAATTGTATAAGAAAAGATTTTCTATATTTTTTGCCATTTTAATAGAAAATGAGTGATGTTTTGATAATCATCCATTTCATATTTTATTTTCTTACACAATACTCTCAGTTGCTCCGCCGAACCATCAGTCATTTTCTATCATCCCTTTCATAAATATATATTATTTATTCTTACCTAAAGTATTATACCACCTTTTATTTATTTTTTCTATAGTTTATTTATTTTTATTATCAGATTTTTTCCAAAAATAATGTATTTTCTATTGATGTTTAGGGCAAAATCTTGTATAATATGGGAAAATATTGGAGGAATAACTTATGGAAAGATTAAATATAAGACGTTTATATAAAGAATTTGAGATTTTCGAAGATAAAAATATAATTATAGAAGGATGGATTAGAACTGTTAGATCTTCAAAGTCTTTTGGTTTTATTGAATTAAATGATGGTTCTTTTTTTAAAAATATTCAAGTTGTCTTCGATACAAATTTAAAAAATTTTGATGAAATATGTAAATTTACAATTGGCTCATCTGTTAAAGTATCTGGCAAATTAGTAAAATGTGATAATTGTAAACAACCTTTTGAAATTCATGCTGAAAATATTGAACTTGAAAATATGTGTGATAATAATTATCCTATTCAGAAAAAAAAGCATTCTTTTGAATTTTTAAGAACTGTAGCTCATTTACGCCCAAGAACTAATACTTTTAATGCTGTATTTAGAGTTAGAAGTGTACTTTCTTATGCTATTCATAAGTTTTTTCAAGAAAGAGATTTTGTTTATGTTCATACTCCAATTTTAACTGCTAGTGATTGTGAAGGTGCTGGTGAAATGTTTAATGTAAATTCATTTGATTTAAACAATGTCCCAAAAACTGATGAAAATCATGTTGATTTCTCTAAAGACTTTTTTGGTAAATCAACTCATTTAACAGTTAGTGGTCAATTAAATGGAGAAACCTTTGCAATGGCCTTTAGAAATATTTATACATTTGGTCCTACTTTTAGGGCTGAAAATTCAAATACCGTAAAACATTCTGCTGAATTTTGGATGATTGAACCTGAAATATGTTTTGCTGATTTAAATGATTCTATGGATTTAGCAGAAGATATGATTAAATATATATTTTCATATGTATTAGAAAATTGCCCTGAAGAAATGGAATTTTTTAATAAGTTTATTGATACAAATCTTCTAAATAAATTAAATAATGTAATTACATCTGATTTTGTAAGAATAACATATACTGATGCTATATCAGAATTAGAGAAACATAATGATCAATTTGAATATAAAGTTTCTTGGGGAATTGACCTTCAAACTGAACATGAAAGATATTTGTGTGAACAAATTTTTAAAAAACCTGTTTTTGTTACTGATTTTCCTAAAGATATAAAAGCCTTTTATATGAAACAAAATTCTGATGGAAAGACTGTTGCTGCCGCTGACCTTCTTGTTCCTGGAATTGGAGAAATTATAGGAGGTAGCCAAAGAGAAGAAAATTATGATAAATTAGTTGCTAAAATAAAAGAACTTAATATGAATATAGATGATTATTGGTGGTATTTAGACCTTCGTAAGTATGGAAGTGTTAAACATTCTGGCTTTGGTTTAGGTTTTGAAAGAGCATTAATGTATTTAACTGGAATGCAAAATATCCGTGATGTTATACCTTTTCCACGTACACCTAAAAATTGTGAATTTTAAAAAGAGAGGCTTTTATGCTTCTCTTTTCCAATAAAATAAATATTGTTGTGCTATTCCTGCTAAATTTCCAAATTTCTCATTTGCTATCTTTTCTATTTGTTTTTTATTCACTTTATTTTCATTTTCGTTTTTTATGTATAATTCATTCATTACTCTTCTTACCCACACATCTATTGGAAAAACTTCTAGTCTTTTTAAAGTTGAAAAAAGTAAAATACAGTCTGCAACTTTTGGTCCCACTCCTGAAAGTGTTAGCAATTTTTCTCGTACTTTAGATGTATCTATTTCATTTGCTAATTCTTCTAAATCAACTGATTTATCTAATATCATATGCACTGTTTCATATACTCTTATATCTCTAAATCCTAAACCTAAATTTCTGTATTCCTCTACTGTTACATCTTTCAATTCTTGTGGTGTTGGAAATGTATAATAAGATTTGCTATTCCATATTATTTCTTTTCCATATTTTGCTGATAGTTTCTCAATTATTCCTTTTATTCTAGGAATATTATTATTTGCTGATATTATAAATGATATGATTGTTTCCCATAAATTTTGATTTAAAATTCTTATTCCTTCACCATATTTTATACTATTTTCCATACTTTTATCAATTTTTTTTAATTTTTCCTTTATATTTTCATAATCACGATTTAAGTCAAAATATTCTTCTATTGTTTTTTGTATATTATCCTCACAAATGCCTTTAAAAATATAATTATTTCCACTTTGTTTAACATTTAAAACATTATTGCCAAATACTCCCGTATAACTCTCATCTTTTTGTTTGCTCCATCTAAAGCATTGTCCGCAGTCAAAAATATGTTGTAAATTAAAAGATCTTGGGTTTTCTAATATATATTCTTGTTCATCCATTGGTTTTTCCTCACATTCTTATTTAAATCCTTCTCCATATACTTCCCTCGCATTTGATATTATTATAAAACAATTTTTGTCAATATCTTTAGCTATTTTTCTTATTCTACCTACATCTTTTCTTGGTGATGCACACATTAATACCATTTTTTTATCATCTGTATACATTCCTTTTCCATAAAGTCCTGTTACTCCTCTTTCAAGTTCTTGTATTTTTTCTGATATCTCTTGATTTTTGTCTGAAATTATAAATATCAATTTTGTGAAATTTATTCCTTCAAATATCAAATCTAATACTTTTCCCATTAAATATATAGCTATTGCAGAATATAAGCCAATTTCAATTCTTCTAAAACAAATCATATTTATTAATACTATTGTAATATCTGTAAACATTATTACAGTTCCCATCTTTATTGTTGGTTTGTATGATTTTGCTATATTTGATATTAAATCTGTCCCACCTGTAGATGCATAATTTTTTAAAATAATAGATGTTCCTATTCCTACTATTATTCCTCCATATATACTTGCCAGAAAATTATCATAAGTTATTGGTGTCATTTTGTCAAATATATCTATAAAAATAGATAAGCTAAATGTTCCTATAATTGTCTTTCCTATAAACTTTACACCTAATTTATATAATGCCAATATAAGAAGTGGTATATTTAATATTATTGTAGCAAGTCCCATTGGCACATTAAAAAAATAATATGTTATGGTAGCAAGTCCAGAAAAACCTCCAGTAGATAATTGATTTGGTAACAAGAATAAAGATATGCCTATTGCCATAATTGCAGAACCAATTATAGTTCCAAATATTTCTTTTATCTCATTAGAAGTTTTTCTTTCCATATTCTTCCTCTCTTTAATTTTTAATTTTTATTCTTTCTTTTTGTTCTTCTAAAAAGTCTGTATATGTTTTTGTAATTTTAATTTCAGATCTTCCTTTTTTTATTTTTTCATCTTGTTTCACTTTTAAAATTACATCATATGTATCTTTTAGTTTATCTATATTTTCTCTTTTATGTCCCACAACATTATTAACATCTAATGGGTTTACAATAGCTTCTACTTCTTTTACTTTTACATTTAGCTTTTTTATTTTATTAAGTATTGTATCATACCATAATCCAGAATCTACTAATTGTCTAAAAGCTGGGTGGTAAGGTCCTGCTACTATTTGACTATTTTCATTTTGAGGATTACATATTTCTTCTGTATTTTGTAAGCCTATTCTTATAACTTCTATATTCTTTTTTAAAAACATCTTTTCTAGTTCTTTGCAAATTTCTACTGCTTGTACTAGTGATATTGGCTCATATTTACCTTCTTGATATTCTTTTTCTAGTTTTGTATTTTTTACTACTAACACTGGGTATATTCTTACCATTTTGGGTTTTAATTTAATTAATTGTTTTGCTGTATTTAATTCATCAATTCTTGTACTTTCTGGTAAACCTACCATCATTTGATGTCCTAATTTAAAACCATACCATCTTATAAGTTTTGATGCTTTTCTTACATCTTCAAAATTATGTCCTCTTTCACATCTCTTTAATATATAATCATTTGATGATTGTACTCCTAATTCTATTGTTTGCACTTTATATTTTTTTAAACGTTTTAAAATTTGTTTATTTATATAATCTGGTCTTGTTGAAATTCTAATACTATTAACCATTTTTCTTTTTACATATTCATATGCTATTTTTAGAAATTCTTCTTGTAATTCTGGTTGTATTCCTGTAAAACTTCCACCAAAAAATGCTATTTCAATATACGCTTCTTTGTTTTTTATATTTTTTAGATAAAATTCTATTGTATTTTTTACATCTTCTTTAGTAATCATTTTAATTTGTCCACTTATTGACTTCTGATTACAAAATATGCAATCATTTGGACATCCTAAATGTGGTACAAATATTGGTATTATATATTGTTTTTTCATATAATCTCCATTCTATCATTATTTATTACAATATACTATAAAATTGTATATACTAACTTGTAAAATAACTTAAATTGTTTATTTATTTTTGCATTATTATTTCCAGTGCTTTTTCTGCAGCTTTCATTTCTGCCTGTTTTTTAGCCCTTCCTTTTCCTGTTGCCAATGCTCTTCCATTACACCTTACTTCTGCCTCAAATACTTTATTGTGGTCTGGACCAGTTTCTTTTACAATTATATATTCTATTTTTACATCTCCATGTTCTTGCAACTTTTCCTGTAGAACTGTTTTATAATCTTTTTGTCCTACATTTTTAGATGCATTTTCTATTTCGTCTTTTAAATTTTCTAATATAAATTTTCTTACTGGTTCTAATCCCCCATCCATAAACATTGCCGCAATTATAGCTTCCACGCTATCTGCTAAAATTGCAGGTCTATCATTTCCTCCAGTCACTATTTCCGATTTGCCCAAATATAAAAACTTTCCAAAATTATGTTTTTTAGCTATCTTATATAAACTATTTTCACACACTACTGTTGCTCTTACTTTTGTCATTTCTCCTTCTTTTAATGTCGGAAAATTTAAATATAAATATTCACTTGAAATAAATTCTAATATACTATCTCCTAAAAATTCTAATTTTTCATTACTTTCTACACTATGCTCATATGCATAAGATGTATGAGTTAATGCTTTCTTTAATAATTCTTTATTCGAAAATTTATATTTTATATTATCTTCTAGTTCTTCTATTCTCACTGTATTTCCTCCATATATATTATATACTTTTTTGGTATTTTTTCAAGTTTTTTATGTATTTGTCTTACTTCCTATATTTTAATATATTTTGTTTAATGAATTTCTATTTTCATAGTTTTATTTTCTATGCTAATATCTATTTGAGCATTAAAATATTCTTTTAATTTTGTCTCTGTAACTGCATAATCTAAAGTAATGTTTTTTCCGTTATATTTATATTTGGGTTTTCCAAATCCAAACCATGTTGTTCCAATAAATTCTAGACCATCTATATATTTAGTTATTTGCTTCAAATATACCATATATTCTTTTTTATCTTCTAAATAATGTGCCTCTGATTCTTCCTCTTTTATTGTAGTTCCATTTACTATTAATGTTAACTTTTTCGGTTTCCATATCTTTTCTACTTCGTCTTGTGATATTCCATTTATGTCTTTTTCTTGTTCTATTATATAGTTTATATAATTATATTTTATTTTATAAACAAAATCATCTACTGTATCTTCATCTAGAATCATCAGATATTCTATATAATCTTCTATTACTATATATGTGTTTATTACTACTTTATCAGGAATATTTTTTTCTGATTCTTTATATAAAATATAATAATCAGTAAGACAAGATTCTAGTTCATCATAGTTTTCTATTATTATTCCTACACTATCTTCTTTATATTCAAGATTAAAATTTTCCGTTTTTTCTTGTGGTTGCTTTTTCCAAAATTCTCTTGTAACTACTGCAATATAGTTCTCTTCTATTTTTCTTCCATCTTTTATTATTTCGAATTTATAATCTTCATAACCTTTAGGATATGCTATATATTTTCCATTTCCCTTTTTGTCCGTTTGTTTATCTTCAATTATGAAACTTTGATTATACATGCTTTCTAAAGTATGTTTTACATTAGGATTTAACCTTTCACCTATACTTTTATACCACAAAAATATTGATATAATAATTATTATAAATAAAATTATTCCTAACATTTTTATACTTACTATAGTTTTATTCATTGCATTATTTATTATATCTATTAAGTTTTTCTTCTTTTTTGGATTATCTTTTTCAAAATCATTTTCATACATACTAATAACATTTTCATGTTTTCTTCTAGATTTTACTTTTTTCATTTATTTTCTCCACTTTTATTTTTTCAGTATACCACATATATTTTTTGTTTACAAGGCTGTTTTTACGTCATATATTTAAAATTTTATCTTTTTAAATTTTCATAAATATTGCGAAATCAATAAAAAAATTGTATAATTTATGATGAAAGGAATGATATAATGGAAAAATTAACATTTACTCCACGTACTTTAACTGGTTTTATGGAATTACTACCAAATGAACAAATTTTATTTAATGAGATGAAAGATAGTATACAAAAATCTTTCGAAGAATTTGGATTTTTACCTTTAGATACTCCAATAATAGAGCTTTCAGAAGTCTTACTTGCAAAAGCTGGAGGAGAAACTGAAAAACAAATTTATCGTTTTAATAAAGGTGACACTGACTTATCTCTTAGATTTGACTTAACTGTCCCTCTTGCAAAATATGTTTCAATACATCATGGTAACCTTTCTTTCCCATTTAGACGTTATCAAATAGGAAAAGTTTATAGAGGTGAACGTCCTCAAAAGGGTAGATTTCGTGAATTTTATCAGTGTGATATTGATATTATTGGAGATAATGAATTAGATATTTTGCATGATGCAGAAATGCCAATGGTAATTTATAATACATTTAAAAAATTAGGATTTGATGTTTTTACCATACATATTAATAATAGAAAAATACTAAATGGTTTTTTTGAAAATCTGCATCTAAATAATTCTGGTGAAATTTTAAGAATTGTAGATAAACTAGATAAAATTGGAATAGATAAAGTAAAACAATATTTATTTGAAATTGGAGTTTCAGATACTGCAATAAATGATATTATTAATTTTATTTTAATTGCTGGATCTAATAATGAAAAGATATCTGCTTTAAAAAAATTAAATATTGATAATGATAATTTTAAACTTGGCATTCATGAATTAGAAGATGTTATAAATGGTATTAGATTATTTGGAATACCTGAAAATAATTTTATAATTGATTTAACTATTGCTCGTGGATTAGACTATTATACAGGAACTGTTTATGAAACTTTTTTAGATAATTATAAACAACTTGGAAGTGTTTGCTCTGGAGGAAGATACGAAAATTTAGCAGAATTTTATACTGACAAAAAACTTCCTGGTGTTGGAATATCAATTGGATTAACACGTTTATTTTATCAATTAAATGAACTTAATGCTATTAGAGTATCAAGAGAATCTATTGCAAAAGTTTTAGTAGTATCTGCTTCTTCTGATATTAAACCTTGTTTGCCTATTGCTACTGCTTTTAGAAAAGCTGGCATAAATACTGAATTATATCTAAACAATAAAAAAATAAAATCTAAATTTAAATATGCAGATAAGCTTAATATCCCTTTTGTAGTAGTGATTGGAGAAGATGAAATTAATAATAATTTAGTTACATTAAAGAATATGAAAACAGGAAAGCAATGTCAAATTACTATTGAAGAAGCAATAAAAACTCTATATACTCCAATATAGTTCAAACCTTCTTATGAAATTTTTATTTCATAAGAAGGTTTGTTTTTAATTATATATGAATCTTTTTGTAAACTTATTTGTTTTTTATACTTTTCCAATTTCATTTTTTATTTTCATGGCTTTTTTTCGTATTCTTTGTATTGCTGTATCTACTGATTTTACCTTACTATTTAACTTCATAGCAATATTAGCATATGAGTCTCCCCTTTTATAATATTCTAATACTTGCTTTTCAAAGTCACTTAAACTTATATCTATTTTATTTTCTATATAATTATAATATTCTTTATTAGCAATTATATCTAATGGGTCTTCGACTGTATTTATTTCTAAAACATCCATTACAGATGTGTCATCATTTTCTTCATATGCTGATGCATTTAATGATATGTATGAATTAAGTGGTATATGTTTTTGTCTATTGGAGTTTTTAACAGCTGTAATAAGTTGTCTTTCGATACATAAGTTTGCAAATGTTCTAAATGAATTTTGCTTGTGTAAATTAAATGATTTTACTGCTTTATATAGACCAATCATGCCTTCTTGAACCATATCTTCTCGTTCAGCACCTATCATGAAAAATTTATTTGCCTTCATATTTACAACATCATCATATCTTTTTATAAGACATTCTAATGCCTGTGAATCATTTTGTTGTATATTTTCTATCAATTTTTCATCTGTCATATCTTGATATTGATTTTCATTAACTGAAAATACATCTTTGTCCATTAGATTTTAGTCCTCCTATAATGTGATTATTGGTATTATATTCATAAAATGCTTATGTGTCAAGTGTTTTAAAGAATTTTATATTATGTTTTGTAATATTTCATCACATTTTAGGATATTTTTTGCAATGCTTTTAAATTGCTCTTCTGGTTTTGTCAAATATATAATATCTTGTCTTTTATTTTCCATATTTAATAATTTTTGTTTATTTAAATAATCTGCCAAATATTCTGCTACTGTACATCCAGTATCTATTAATTGTACTGGATAACCAAGTTCTTGCATAATTAATTCCTTATATATGGGATAATGTGTACATCCTAGTATTATTTTGTCTATCTTTTTGCTTTTAAATTCTCGCATATATTGTTTTATTGTTAACCTACCTTCATTACTTTTTGCTCTTCCTTCTTCTGCAATTGTAGCCAGCATAGGACATGCTTTATTTATTACTTGTATATTATTTATTTCTTTCTTTAATTCTATTTCCCATGCATTGCTTCTTATTGTTCCTTCTGTTGCAATTACTCCAATTTTATTTATTTTTTTTTTCTTTACGTATTGTATAGTAGGTTCTATTATACCAATAATAGGTAAACTAAATCTATTTCTTAATATTTCTATGGCCTGACTAGTTGCTGTACCACATGCAACTACTATTATTTTCACTCCTTTTTTTATTAAATATTCTGTATTTTTGATTGAATATGCTATAATTTCTTTTTTTGTTTTATTTCCATATGGAAAGTGTTTTGTATCTCCTAAATATATTAAGTTTTCATTTGGCAATCTATTCTTTATTTCTGAAAATACTGTAAGCCCCCCTACTCCTGAATCAAATATTCCTATTGCTCTACTATCCATTTTTTATTTCCTTTCATATATAATATTATATAATTTTTTCTAATTTTTTTCTATATTTTTTATTTTTATTTTTTTCAACTTTCGACATAATTCTACATATTATATATTAAGCAATTCGAATTGCAAGAAAAGAAAGGAAGATTTTAATGGATTTTGAGTTTGATAAACCAAAACCACCTTGTTCACTTGTTGATGTAGATGGTGTTATAGCAAATGGAAAACAATTTGATTTGGATATTACTCTTCCAGAAGATAATCGTGACGTAATTTATGGCGTAATTAAAAATTGTTTCAAAGAACCAGTTTGTGATGCAGTAGTAAAATTAATAGAAGTTGAGCACAAAATGGGAAAAGAGGAAAGAAAACCCGTTTCTCATACATTTACTGATAAAAATGGTGAATTTGTTTTTGGACCTTTATGTCCTGGAAAAGAATATGCCATCCAAATTTGGGTAAATGATGTAAAACACATTAAAGTTTGCTCTAAATGTTTTCATGAAGGTAGATGTTTAAAAGGTGTTAAATTAGACAAATGCGATTGTGAAATAACTCATTTTGATAAACCTTGTGATAATCCTCACTGCGATAATCCTCATTTTAAGGATTGTGAAGATAAAGGTTTTAATGAAAAAGATTGCAAATAATATTAATACTTTTTATTTATAATAATTAGAGGGTCTCCTTCAAAAAATAGGGAACCCTCTTTTTTTATTTTGCGAAAATATTATATTTTTATAATAATCCCATTTTTTTAGCAAATTGTCTTCCCTTTTTTGTCATTTTTTTAGATTTTCCCATATACTCATCTGTGCACATCATTAAAACTCCTGCTGTTAATAATCCTCCTATTAACATTCCTTTTGCAAATTTCATTATATCTCATCCTTTCTTAAATATAAATTTCAAACTTTTGATAATGTTAAATTTATCATTTTTTATTATTTATCTTTATGTTATTATTTTCTCTTTTTGATTTAATTATATACTGTTTAAAATATGAATAAATCTCAAAAATTGCTATAATTGCCAAAAAAATTCCAAAAAATTTTTTTAAATAATTAACTTCCATTTTATTTGAAGCTATTGCTCCTATTATAGCTCCTATCACTCCTGAAATTGATATTATAATTGCTATATTTTTATTTACTAATTTTTGTTTCCAATTTGTTATTATCGCCGAAATAGATGTAGGTATAAAAAATATAAGATTTGTAGCTTGTGCAATATGCTGATCTACATTAACTATGGTAGATAATAATAAGATTAGTACCGTTCCGCCTCCCATACCTGTTCCACTTACAGCTCCTGATATCAAACCTATAAGCATTTCTTTCATATATTAATGTCCTTTCTAAAAAATCCACTTTAATAAATTATTTTTTATTTTGTCTATATTAAAAATTTTATTGATGTATATATTAGAAAAAATATAAATGCAATCTTAAAGTACTTTGCATCTAATTTTCTTAATAGTTTTGCTCCTATATATCCACCAATTATTCCTCCTATTGCACACAATATCCCCATTCTCCAATCGATATAATTGTTTTTATAATAAAAAATACCACTTACTACTACCATAGGTAAAATACATACTACTGAAGTTGCTCTTGCAACTTTGTCTTCTAATTTTAATAAGTATAAAAAAGAAGGAACTAATATCATTCCTCCTCCTGTTGCAAAGAATCCACTTATAAATCCTGCTATTAATCCTATTGCTATGTTTCTTTTCATATTTTCTCCCTCATTTGTATTTATTATTTCCATTATTTAAATTATTATTATGAAAAGATTATTAATTTTTATTGAATATTTTCATCTTTTATATAATATTTAGTTCCAATCATTTTATCTGGTAAGTATTGTTGATTTACAAAATGTCCAGGGAAGTCATGTGGATATAAATATCCTTCATGATATCCTAAATTTTTCATTTCCTCCACTGGTGCATTTCGTATATGCATTGGAATCTCACCTGTATCTTTTGTTTCTACATCTTCTAATGCTCTATTTATCCCTAAATAAGATGCATTAGATTTTTTTGAGGTTGCCACATATACTGCTGCTTCTGCTAATATTATTTTAGCTTCTGGCATTCCTATCATATGTACAGCTTGCATTGCAGAAGTTGCAACTATTAATGCTTGTGGATTTGCCATTCCTACATCTTCTGAAGCACAAATTACTATTCTTCTTGCTAAAAATACAGGATCTTCCCCACCTTTTAATGCTCGTGCTAAATAAAATAGTGTTGCATCTGGATCTGAACCTCTCATTGATTTTATAAATGCACTGATGTTGTCATAGTGGCTGTCTCCATTTTTATCAAATATAGCCTTTCTCTCTTGAATACTATTTTTTATAACTTCATCTGTTATATTTATATATCCATCTGAATCCATTGTAGTTGTTAATACCGCTACTTCTAATCCATTTAATGCCGTTCTTACATCTCCATTTGAAATTTGTGCTAATTTTTTTAAGGTCTTTTCTTCTATTTTTATATTATATTCTCCTAGACCGTCTTTCCTATTTAATGCATTTCTTAAGATTGTATATATATTTTCTTCTGTTAATGGATTTAATTTTATGACCATTGATCTCGATATTAAAGCCTTATTTACCTCAAAGTATGGATTTTCGGTTGTTGCACCGATTAATATTATAGTTCCATTTTCGACATAAGGAAGTAGTGCATCTTGCTGTAGTTTATTAAATCTATGAATTTCATCTATGAATAATATGCTTTTTCCTGTTGGGTTTAACATAAAATTTTGCGTTTCTTCCACCACTTTTTTTATTTCTGCTACACCTGAAGTTACTGCATTTATTTTATAAAATTTATATTTTGTTGTTTCGCTTATTACTCTGGCTAGTGAAGTTTTTCCACATCCTGGTGGTCCAAATAATATTATGCTTGATAATCTATCTGCTTTTATTGTTCGGTATAGTATTTTGCCTTTTCCTATTACATGTTCTTGTCCAATATATTCTTCTAATGTTTTTGGTCTTATTCTATATGCTAATGGTTCTGAAGAATTCAATTTTTCTCCTTCCTTCAGTTGAAATTTATTATGTGATTGAATATAATAGTATTTCCTTGTAATAATTTATTCTATCAGTTTTAATTTCAACTTATTTACATTTGTGAAAGTATTGTCAATCCTTTTTTTATTAGTTCTTCTACACTTACATCTTTATTGGCTAATTTTTCAAATGCTTTTTCAATCTCTTTTTTGTTATACCCTAATATTTGAAGAGCTGATGTTGCTTCTTCAAGTACTTTACTACTCTCTTCTACATTTTTAGATTCTGTTTTAATTGTTTTTTCATCTTCTGTGATTTGTTGTGATTTTAATTTGTCTTTTAATTCTAATATTATTCTTTGAGCTGATTTTTTTCCTATTCCTGGAATTGTTACTATTTTTGTTATATCATCTGATATTACTGCTAATGCAAATTCCGTTATTTCTATATTTGATAATATTGTTAATGCTACTTTCGCTCCTATTCCGCTTACTGATAATAACAATTCAAACATTCTTAATTCTTCAATTGTGTTAAATCCAAATATACTTATATCGTCTTCTCTAACTCTATAATATGTGTATACTTTTATTTTATCTCCGACATTTCCAACTGTTTCAATCGTTTTTTTGGACATATTTACTTTATATCCTAAACCATTTACATCAATTACTATATAATCATTTGCTTTTATTTCTAAATTTCCTTTTATATATGCTAACATTTATCATTCAACATAGTGTTTTTCTATGCTCTCCTTTCTCCCTTATGCTCCTAATATATATCATTTTTATTTAGTTGTCAATATTATCCAAACATTTTTTTGTGTGTGAAAACATGATGCCCATAACCAGGCAACTGGTTATGGGCATCATGTAAAGAAGTGTTGCTCTTCCTCCTTTAGGGTTCTAGTATTATTCCACATCATGTATGATAAATCTCAATCTGAAGTTTTAAGGACTTTTAATATGCTTGAAAAAGATTTAGGTAATGAATTATTTGAAAAAACTTTCCCAATAATTCTTACAGATAACGGCACTGAATTTGGGAATCCTCTGTCTCTAGAGTTTAATCCAGAAGGAATAGGAAGAACTAGAATTTTCTATTGTAATCCAAGAGCATCTTATCAAATGTTAATGTCAATAAGAAAATGTACAAAATTTTGAATTTAGTTATGTACAA
>CAMMHE010000034.1 GCA_946496575.1 uncultured Clostridium sp.
AAAAAATAAGAGTCCACAATCTCTTGCGACTCTAATAAAAATTCTGGTTGCGGGGGTAAGACTCGAACTTACGACCTTCGGGTTATGAGTTCCGCTTTTCTCATTTTGTGAGATTTTGTAGTGACTTTTCGTGTCCTGTAATAGCTGAATTTACTGTATTTTTAAATTTGTAGTATTTAGTAATGACTTTTTTCATTTAGTAATGGTAGTTGGTCAATAGTTGGTCGATAATTTTTAATTTATCATTCCTTGAATTGCAGTAACAAAGTTATTTATATTATTTATAGCTACTGTTCCAAGTGCAATTCCTTGTGGAGATGTCAAGAAATTCTTTATACTTTCTACTGCTTTTTTTAATCTTGTAGGTTTTGGAATAGAATTTTCTACTTGCTCTGTGATAATATCAATATCGTCGATTATGTTTTCTCTATATTCTTCTTCTATCATTTCTTCTAACAATAACTCTTTTATTTGGTTTGCTAACTCAATAATTTCTTTGACATTGCTATTATTATTTGTTACATTAATAGTACTATTATTATTTGCAAAATTAATATTTCCAGTATTTCCATTAATACTTATTCCCATATTTTCCTCCTCTAACAACATAATTTCTTTTGATAATTCATCTACTATATAATCTATAAGAGGCTTAAAACTTCTTGATAGAAAACTCCTTAATATATCTGTTAATTTTCTACTTGAGCAATAAAAGCTTAAGGCTATTCTTTGAACGTCCATTTTGTTATCTACAATGTGTGTCATAAAGTCATACATCACTTTTATATGTTCTTTCTCATCAATTGGGATGTTCATGTCGCTCCAATCATTTCCATCTATCATGAAACAGTTTTTGTAATCAGCATCTATACCTTTTATTGTTCTTTCAATAATTTTCTTTATTATAGGTTGAGTATCAATATAATTCTTAAATCTATATAAAGGAGCATTATAATTATTATATTCTGTGTTTAAAACATTACTTGCATATCTTCTAAATTCTATACTAATTCTTCTATATTCTTTAATATCTGTCATATATCATTACCACAGTATGAACAGTATACTTTTGAGATTCCTGAGCAATATAAAACTTTTACATGATTATTACAATGTTTACACTCAAAAACTTCTTCTACTGTATCATCAGTTTTTATCCCTTCTATATTTATTTTATTAATTGGTTTAAATTTCATTTTTATATATTTATTTTTATTAAGTGATTTTTTCATATTCCCAAATGATTTATTTAATTGTTCATACATATAATTAAGTGCTATTTGTTTGGCTTGTTCTATAACTTCTTTTGTATAGAAATTATCTCTATTTGCACTTAACCCACAATACGGGCAAAATAGTTCGTTAAACTCATTATCATGACTTTGAAATTCATTACAATTTAATTTAAACTCTGATTCACAATGAGGACATTCCAAAAATATATATCCATCACTATCTCCTTGAATTTCTATACTAAAATTTTGATTGCTCATATTCTATAAATCCTTTCAAAACATTTATTTTTTGTAATTATATCAAATATATTTCAGATTGTCAAACAACAGTTTGATTGATTTCTGTTAAACTATTTTATCCCTATTTATTTTTTGTATCCCCCTTTTCTCATTTTCAAATTACTTCTAAATTAGTCTAGGTTAATCGTATTTTTATTTCTTTAAGCCCTGTGTGGTTAAAAATCACAAAAAGGTTTTAAGATGTTTCTAGGACTTCATTATTTATAACCAACAAATGCTGGGCGTAACTTCTATGTAGTAAACAAAATAATGATAAAAAACTTATAAAAGTTATCTCCAAACGCTTGTTTTATTATGTAAACTGTGGTAAAATAAGTGTGTGGAGAAAGGTGGTGTAATCAAGTAATGTCAACGTGTTCAACAACTTTTGATTTTAGTAATTTAAACAAAGTCTTTGCAGATTTTTTCCCGAATCAAAGCCCTCATATACAACTAAACATTTTACTGAGAAAGTGGGAAGAAAAACAAAGAAGATCCAAAAAATACTGGAATGAAAAGTTTAACCACGATGGTTTTCTTTCAAATGCTACTTACAACAATGTTTTGTATATAATCAATGACAAAAGGACATTTTTTAGATTAGAATATGAAATGCAAAACTACATAAAGAAAAATAGTCCAGTTTCTTATAGTAATATCAATACAAGTTATATGTTTATAAACAAAACTAATAATAGAAATATAGATATAAATGAGTACAGTAAAAGATATAAAAAGCTAATTTTAGCTGAAATAAATATCTTGAAACCTGTACTCATTGTTGTTTTAGACAACAGTTGTGATTTAATCAAAAGTTTGCTGAAAGATAAAAGAAATGCAGAAATGACAAGTCAAATTCAATACACCCCCATATTGAATTTATCGCCCCTAGATATGTCAGTTGCAACAAGACGTGAAACATTACTTTTCTTCAAGTATTTATTTGACAAAAAATTCACATAAGGAGGTGGAAAAGTGGAATTTCCAAACGAACATATTATTGAAGATTTATATAGAAGTGGAATTGTTACAGATGTCGAAACTACACCAGAATACAAAGAATTATTAGGCGAATACAATAATTTGTATGATACCATAGAAGATAAAAATTTACTTGATAAATTGGAAAAACTAGAAGAAATGAAAAATAAGTTATATTCTCAAAATGATGCTTTGATTTTTAAGTATGGTTTTAGTATGGCTACAAAAGTTATTATGGAAGCATTGTCAACTAAAATATAATTTTGATTATACAGCTACTTGAAAAATAGTAGCTTATAACATATCATTGGCTCATATTTCCTTTTAGTAAGCAACTTTTTATTTTATTGAAGAATTTTCCACTTATCAATTTTAAAATTGTATATGGACTTCCTAGACTTAACTAGCATAAATTAAAAAGGAATAGTAAACAAAAATTATTTACTACCCTTATTTATTATATACTCAATTAAATTTATTACAATTTCTTTATCTTCACTTGATAAAGTAGAAATATTGTCAATAATATATTTGTCCTTTTCTCCTATATTATAATTCAATAAGCCTTTGAAAATACTGTTTGCGTCAACTCTTAAAGTATTACATATATCTACAATAGTTGGCTCACTTGCTCCAGATGATCCGTTTTCTAGTAAGCTAACAAAATTTATTGACTTATTCAAACTTTCTGCCATTTGCTCTTGTGTAATTTCTTTTGATTTTCTAATTGTTTTTATATTTTGTCCTACTATTTTTAGAACTTCATTTCTATTATCTTCCATTCTCAAACCCTCTTGTATAGTATACCAGTAGCACTTGAATTTTATAATAAAATTATACTTGAATTTATTATTTATTTTTAAAGTAATACTTGAAAGAATAAAGTCAGTATGGTAAAATAAGAAAAAAGTCGAAAGGGGAATTTTTATGGAGAAAGAAAAGAAATCTTTAAAAGAAAGATTTATGTCATTATCAGTAGGTGGAAAAGTAATATCGATTATGCTGATTTTGTTAGCCGTTATGGTTATAATAGGACTAATAGTAGATAGTTCTAATAGTAGCAAAAGCATACTAACTTCTAGTAATGGTGGGAATAATAGGAACAATAAGCTATGCAGTTTTGTAGAAAAATCTAACGGAAATACTGGACTACATTATACTTTTACTAAAGAAGATTTTGAGAAACGCTATCTGTCGATACTAGAAAATTATAATAAGGACTCAATGGAATTAGGTCTTGTTGACGATAAAATGACAAAGGACTCCGTTTCAAATGATAGACAGTCCTATACACTTGGTTTATATCGTGTTACTGGTGGTGGTAATGTATCTCTTGGTAAGACAGAATATATGTTGTCGACCGTATATGAAGAACAAAATAGTTCAAACATTGTAGAAGTGAGAGCAACTGTTGATGCTACAATTAGCAACAAATTGAAAGAAACCGTTTTGGATAAAGATATTCCGTATCTTTATTCGGCGATAGATAATAGTATAACCTATGAAAAAGCATACTCTATAATAGAACAGTTATTTAACAAAGCGGAAACTACTAACAAACCTCTAATTTATCAAGACGGAGTTCTTTATACTATGTCAAATACGAAAGATTATTTATTCTTTTCTGCTGTGGCTATAACAGAAGAAAAAGCACAAGAATTGTATGATTTAAAATAGTATAATAAAAGATAAGCACTTACAAAAATCGTAGTTGCATTTTCTTTGGCTCAAATTTTAGTTATAAGACGTTTTCTGCAAGTCCATTGGCAAAACTTCCCGCTTCTGAATATAAAAATTGTATATGACCGTTATAGGACTTAACAATGAAAAGCAAGTTATTACTTCCTTAATTTATTTATCTATATTAAGGGTGTAACAACTTGTTTTATTATATATTTCCATTTTTATTTTTTCTTTCATATCTATCTGACGGAAATTTTTGTTTAAATTCTTCGTCATATTTCTTTAACCAGTGATATAAGTATTTCTGTATAGTTTTCTTATCGTGTTCTTCTTTTTCAATTTTTGATTTATACTTTTTGTATGCTTCCATAAATTTAGGTAATAGCGTTGTTTTATATTTAGAATTGTTAAACATTCTATTATATAATTTTTTATATAAGTTTTTAACGTCATCATGAATTGCAACTGTATTTACTTGTTTTCCTACTATATAGCAAGGTCTTTGTTTTCTATCTTTTGTGTCCGTTCTTCTACAAAACAATTCTGTATTTCTTGTTTCTGAAATGAAATATTTACCACATACTTTGCAATTTGACATTACTCTATTATCTAGGACTATATGATATACACTTGCATTAAAAAATTCCATTAAACAAGTTATATTATAAGTATAAATAGTTGGTTTTAATCTTACTTCAGGCCATTCCCTATTTTCCTCAATATCTTTTTTACTTCTCTTATAAGCTACTGTAACACTTGGTAATTCACTCATAACAAAATTTCCAGCAAATATCTGTAATTGCAAAAATATTGTAGCTATATCAGCAATAACTGACTTTAAGAATAATATAGTCGTATATTTCATAAGTGATATAGTATTTTGTTTCCCTTTATGCTTATTATAAAATTTATTTAACTCTATATGATATGTATTAGTAGTTCCACGAATACAGTTATTTTCAATATATTTTTTGTGAAATTCCAATGTTTCAATATTATTAGGTATGTATATATGAGCTAGATCCGTTTCAAAATTTTCGATAAAAGTGTTAATAATAAAATCATAATTTCCCAATAAATGTTTCATATTGCTTTTAAGATGTTTTAATATTCTATATATTTCATTAGAGTATAATTCTAAAATAAGTTCTTCTTTTGGTATTTCTTTAATTATTATTTCATATAAATAATCTATTTCATTATTTGTTAAGTAAAAATCTGTTAAACTATATATTTCTTTCAAAAACAAAAGCATATTTTTAATATTATTATCTGTTAATTTTTTATCAGCTAAAATTTCTTCTATTATTTCATTTTCGCTAGGTTCAAAAGTAGTATAAAATTCTTGTGAATCGTTTTCTAATAAATCAATAATCTTGTCAGAGTATTCTTTTTCTTTTAAATCTATCAGTTCACAAGCTTTTTTATAATATTGTTTTAAATCTTCTTTGCTTAACTTGTCTATATTATATTTTGAACTTATTTTTTCTACTTCTTCAAAATTTTTTTCTATGTTTAAAACTTTTATACTTTCAATAGCATGAGTTAATTTTTCTTTAATATCTTCTATTTTATTCAAAAAATTTACAAGAGTTGTACCAATTATATTATTTTTCCTTTTCCTATCTTCTCCGTATAAATCTGTTACTTCTACTTCTTTATATTTACTTTTTTCTGGTTCTAGTGAATTATTATTATATTTATAAAGTCTTTCTATTCCTTGTTTATTATCTCCCATTTCAAATTTAATTCTATATGTTATGTTTTGAATAAAACTTGTCTTTTCTAAAATATCTTCCATTTCCATTGCTTACCTCCATATCATTTGTATTATATCTTATATATTAAAAAATGTTAATAGTTTTGCTTGAAAATAATTTAATTTTATACTATCAGACATTAGGAAAAATACTTTATACTGATTATAGTGATAAACAAAAACCGCGGTCAATATCACAAAACAAGTTATTACTTCTGTAAAGATACTAGTTAATTATAGAAATAACAACTTGAGGTGATTACACGTTGTTAAAGCGTTAATATATTTTCTTAATTTAAGGGTGTAACAACGTGGGAAAGGAGATGACTGAAAAATTGAGGGTAGTAACGACTTAACAATGAAGAAAGTTCCTTATACTAAACCAAAAGCGAATAAGAGAACAACAATGAAATTTCTTAAAAATGGTATGTTTAAGATAAAAGTTACAAAAGCTAACTTTCAACACTTATCACATATTAGAAGATTTAGGAGAATAGACAAAAATACTATATTAGATATGACAACTGGTGAATTGATAGAAAGTAAAGTCAATGCAACTGGTATAAGGAAAAAATCTTCTCTATATAAGTCAAGGTACGAACTTAACGAACTTTTGCTCAATAACTATTATGGAGAAGAAAACGAAAGACTGGTTACATTACTATATGATAAACCATTTGCAGAAATAAATAGTCCATATAACGATTTAAGATACTTCATAGATAAACTACAAAGAAGAATCGGAAAAGTAGGTTACATAGCAGTAAAGCAATTTACTAATAATGGTTACTTATATTATGAAATATGGCTCAAAAAAGTAAATGGTACAAAGTTAGATATTAATATAGAAATGTTATCAAGTATATGGAAATATGGAAAAGTTATGATACAGAAAATAGATAACATTATGGAATTAGCAGATTATGTAAAAAATGGTCAAGCAGTTAAAAATTTTCCATCTGATATAAGATTATATTCGTATTCTACAAAAATACTTGATAAGCCTAAAAAATATGTAACATTTTATGCAGATGCTCAAAAGATACTACAACAAGAAAATGCTAAAAAGATTAGTAGTGTAACTGAAAGTTTTTTAAATCAATATAAAATTGAAGTACAGCGTATAAATTATGAAACGTATGTACTAGGAGGAGGTGCAGAACTAATGACAATAAATTTTTCAAAAGTTCCACCAGAAGTTGCTACTGGCATTCTTGAAGATACTATGAAATTACTACAAGAAACATATTCGCAAGTAGAGTATTCTAACATAGATAAGCAGATTATAAGCAACACATTCAAAATGGCTTTTAACCATATAAGAAATATGGAAAGCTACAATAAAAATAAATAAAAGAAAGAAGGAAATAAAAATGACAAATTTAAGAAAAAATTTTTATAATAAATTTTATGGAGAAGAAATTAATATTTGTTTGACAAATGAACAAATTGAAAGATTAATTGAAGATTTATCGTTTATTAAAAATAATTATGCAATATTTAATGCAAGTACAAAAGAGTTTCCAATAATAGAAGCAATAAGTTCAAAACAAACTTTTTTAGAATTTAAAAAGTGCTATGAAGAAATATCAAAACAAATCTCTTTAGAAAAAGAAGTTTCATTTGTAAAAACTTTATTTAATGATATGGGAGATATGTTTTCTCTGAATATTGAATATTGTAAAAAACTTAATATTTTAATTTTAGAAGAAGTTAATAATACATTAAATTTATTAAAATTACAAAATAATGAAAAATATATTAAAGAAAATTTGTTTAATTTAAGTTTCTATTTTGGACAGTTATATTTTCTAACAAGTTTAATGGGTACTTATTTTAAGGAAAGTAAGTTAGAATATTCCTACACTGTAATAATGACAACTACTCAAATGTTTTATGAAGAATCTATGAATATTTTTAATAAATATTTAGAGTGGGAGGACAACAAATGATTGAAAATATGAGTAAGAAAATGAAAAATAGGAATATTATGACAAAGGAAATAGAAGAAACATTAAATCAGATATATCAAGATAGATTAGATAAAATGAAAGGTGGTGAGTGCGATGAGAACAAGAAAAGAAGTAGCTTTAAAAGATTGCTTAAATCAACTAAACAATATACAAGAAAATCTAATCACAAATAAAGCATTTCCAATATCTGAAAGAATTAGCATTATAGATTATCTTGATACAGTAAAAGTGGAACTAAAAAATAAGATAATTAAAAATGAGGTGTTTTCAAATGAAATTGCGAATGATTAAATCGGGGCTTAATGAAATTGTAGGAGAAGATCCAAATTCTTCTCTTACAGAATATGCAATAAGACAAATGGTTATCAATGGTGAAATATCACACATAAGGAGAGGGAGAAAAATCTTGATAGATTTAGACGAGTTAAAAGAATATCTTTCTTCTGGTGCTAGAAATAATGGTATATATGCCAATACTGGAAACGCTTATATAATGAGAAAAGTTAAGAACTAATAGTAAAACTCCTATTTTATACTACCTGAATTGTTAGAGTAGTAAAGGAATAGTGAGGTGTATAAATTGAAAAACATAAATGGTATAAAGGAATTAGAAGAAATGACAATTACTTTTAATGACTTGATAAATAATGTATTTATTGCTAGTAGTGGTTGTGATAATACTGAAACATTGGTTGAAAATTTAATGAAAACTTATGTTGCAGTTCATAATTTGCAAAAAGCAATTAAAGAAATATAAAGAGGTATTAAAAATCGTTATAATACTATCAATATCAAGTATTACAAGTCATAAAAAAGTATAAATATTTCGCCAAAGATACTAGTTTATGTAGACTGGATATGGTAAAATAAGTGTGTGGAAATCCACTTATACCAAGGAAAAGGAGAATTTTAAAATGGCTTGTGTTAGAAAGAAGAAAAATGGTAGTTATGAAATAATTGTATCATTAGGCTATAATGTAGAACATAAAAAGATAACTAAATCAATGACATATAAACCAGACGAAAATATGACACCGAAAGCAGCTAAAAAAGAAGCGGAACGACAAGCAGTATTATTTGAAGATAAAGTTATAAAACGGAGAATATGGCGATAAGACTATTAAACTTGTAGATTATATAAACAATATATGGTTTAAAGAATTTATGAAAGGGAAAAGCCCTTCAACAATTTATCGCTATGAAGTGTTAACAAAACTTATAATAGAACAATTAGGACATTTGCCATTAGATAAGATTAGACCATTACATATACAAAAATTCAAAAATTATTTAAGTACGGCAAAAAGTAAAGTACCAATTAAAGACACAGACGGAAATATAGTAGATTACAAACTTTATGCTCCAAAAACACAATTACATTATTTTAGGTGTTTATCTTCTATAATGTCAAGTGCTTATAGACTAGATATAATAAAAGAAAATCCTGTGTCAAAAGTTTCTGCTCCAAAAGTACCTAGAAAATTACCTCAATTTCTAAATGTAGAAGAATCAAAACTAATATTAGAAAAGTTGGAAACAGAAGATTTAAAGTACCAAGTAGGAATAAATCTTGCATTATATACTGGTATGCGTAGGGGAGAATTGATAGGCTTAACGTGGGATGTCATTGACTGGAAAAATGAGCAAATTAACATTGTTCAAAATACAATATATGTTAATAAGAAGATATATACAAAGGATCCTAAAACTGAAACAAGTAAAAGAACTATAGATATTCCTAACAATGTAATTAAGTTATTAAAGAAACATAAAATTCAACAAAGTATAGAGAAAATGAAGTTAGGCGATTTATGGGAAGATAACAATAGAATACTTACTCAATGGAATGGAAAAATTATGCACCCAGATAGTATTAGCCAATGGTGGAAAAAGTTTCAAAGAAAAATTGGTATTCCAGAAGAAAAAATAATTAGTCTTCATAAATTAAGACATACATTTGCTACACTATTACTTGCAAATAAAGAAACAGATATTAAAACAGTTTCCGAATTATTAGGACATAGTGATATAGGAACTACAAATATATATGTTCATGCACTAGAAACAAGTAAACGTGGAGCAGCGGAAACTCTACAAAGAAAATTAAGTTAAGTAAGCAATTAGTCGGCGTAAATAGTATTGCCGTTCCCAAAATTTTATAGTGATAAATCCTAGACCAACTGAAATGTTGGTCTTTATTATGTTTTTGAGCAAATTGAAATTTTAGTAATTTTTATAAAATATGACTTTGACCAACTAAAAAAGCATCTGTCCAACTACTGACAAATGCTTGAAATGGTTGCGGGGGGAGGACTCGAACCTCCGACCTTTGGGTTATGAGCCCAACGAGCTGCCAACTGCTCCATCCCGCGATATATAAAATTATTTTATTCACAAAAGCTAGTTTTTGTAACAAACTTTTATGAAATTTTGTAAAAATTTGAGTAATAGTTGGTCAATAGTTGGTTTTACTTAAATTATTGACTAATTCAAATTCTTTACAAGTGCTGATACTACTGTGTTTTATTAGTTGTAGTAATCTCTCTGAACGCTGGGTTATGAGCCCGACGAGCTGCCAACTGCTCCATCCCGCGATGTTTAATTAAATATTGTGCTTTTTTTGTCCCTTTAATGTCCCTTTATAAAATAATTTTTAATACATTTTATTAAGTTTTATTAATCTTAAAAGTTTTTTTAAAAGAACTAGCAAAATATTGAATTTTCAATGTTTGTGGCTAATATCAACGGTTTTAAAGTATTGGCAATCTCTCATTTATTTCGGATTATGAGCCCAACGAGCTGCCAACTGCTCCACCCCGCGATGTATTACTATTTAAGTATACTATAAATAAATTAGAATGTCAATAGATTGAATATAATTAAATTATATTCAAAATTAAAAGAAATATTACTAAATAAATTAATATTTTTAATAAAAAAATTGAAAAATTTAGAATAGTAATATATAATTTTGATAAAATATATAAGAAAGGAGATATATTAGTATCTAGTACTAATATTTAATATTAAAATGGAAGTTTTGAAGATAACGGGTAAAGATTTTAAAAAAGAAGTTCTAGAAAGTACGAATACAGTATTAGTAGATTTCTACGCAGATTGGTGTGGACCATGCAAAATGCTATCACCAATTATAGATGAGATAGCAAAAGAAAATGATAATATTAAGGTTGTAAAAATCAATATAGATGAAGAGCAAGATTTAGCAGTTGAATACCAAGTAATGTCAATTCCAACATTAGTAGTTATAAAGAATGGAAAAGAAATAAATAGATCTATTGGATTAATTGATAAATCAGAAATTACTGGTTTAATAAAATAGTTTAAAGTTATATATAAATATAAGAAGTCACCTAAATAAGATAATAGCATATGAAAAGGTGACTTCTTAATTTTTTATATATTATAATATTTTATATTACGCATTTTAATAATGAATGTAATTATGTTTAGATTAATTTGTAATTATTCAATGCTATTCAAAAATTTTGTTATTTGATTTGCCAATTCCTTTTCCTTATTATTATATGAATGGTCAGCTCCATTGATGAAACTTATATCGACATAAGGATTTTTAATAGCTCGTTTCATAAAATCTACTTGATCATTAGCAGTTCTATATATAAATTCGTTATTATTTCCCCATCTCATAAAAATTGGGATTTGGATACTATTTAATTCTGTAAAGTCATAATCTTCATTACTGTATTGAGCAAAGTTAATTTCTTCATTATATTTTGTATATTTCAAATAATTTTTAACTGATATCGGATGTATAAATGCTTCTTTTGGCATTAAATCTAAAAGCTTTCCTTCGAGTTCTTTTTTATTGGCATATTCAATAAATTCTAAAGGAAAATATCTTTTAAATAAATCAGGTAAATCAACTAAAGAAAGTAATATTATTGCTTTTATATTTTTTACTTCTATATCTTTATTTTGAATCATTCTGATATATGAATATACTACTTTTGTTGCACCTAAACTATGACCTTGGAGGTATATTGTTGTATATCCTAAACTTATCGCATACTTTATTGTTCCAATTATATCATAATAAGATTCATCAACATCTTCATAAGCTGTTCCAGCTAATTTTTTTTCACCATTTTTATATTTAATATATTTTACTATATCACTTCCTCTAGTATTTATACATATTGTATCTATATTAGTTTTTTTAACAGTTTTAGATATTACCATTTCTCTTTTTTTAAAACAATTACTAGTCATCCCATGTATTTGTATTAATACTTTTTTATTTTTTGTTTTTTTATTTATATATCCATTCAATTTTACTCCATCTGGAGCTTCGAATTCTATTAATTCTACATTCATAAATTTATCCTCATTTTTTTATTTAATACATATATAATAATTTAAATACATAATGAAGTCAAGAAAAATAAGGAAGATCTATATAATAATTTGAATTAATGGAAAAATATTGGATACAAATTTAAAAAAATTTAAACAAATAAGATATATAATTTGCCAAAAGAGATATAATAAAAATAGAAACAGAATAGGAGGTTGATTATGTTACAAGCAATAGAATTACCATATCCTCTAGATGCTTTAGAGCCATATTATAGTAAAGAAACATTAAATATTCACTATAATATATTATATAAAGGATATGTAGAAAAATTAAATAATATACAAGAAAAGTTACAAAAGGTCAGAAGAGAAGCAGATTATAGTAATATAAAGTGTTTAGAAAAAGAATTGAGTTTCCAGGGATCAGGGGTGATATTGCACGAATTATTTTTTGAAAATATGGGTATACCTGTGCCTACAAGTCCAAGTATAAAATTAATGGAACAAATAAATAAGGATTTTAGTAGTTATGAGAAATTTAAAAATCAATTTAGCGAAGCAGCAAAGGTTGTAGAAGCTTCAGGTTGGTGTTTACTAGTATGGGTTCCAAGATTTAGAAAACTCGAAATTTTACAATGTGAAAAGCATCAAGATTTAACATTATGGGGATGCATCCCAGTTTTAGTTATTGATATGTGGGAACATTCTTATTTTCTACAATATAAATCTAATAGAGTGGAGTATATAAATTCATTTTGGAATATTATTAATTGGAATGTAGTAAATAAAAGGTTTGAACAGATACAGATATAATAATTAAAAATAAATGCTTATACTAAATTTGTTTATTTGATAAATTGGTATAAGCATTTAATCTTTTAATAAAAATTTAAATTATTCTAGGCTTTTTTCTAAATAATTATTAAAAGTGTCATTAATTTTATATTTTATGAAATTTAAAGAATATGTAATAGTTTTATTAAAATATAACAATGAACAATATAAATCCATAAGTATTTTATCAATAGCATCTCTACTATGAATTTTTATAAGGTGTAATAGTTGATCTATATATTTTTTTATCTCATTTTCTTTTTTAGATGTGGAAAAAATTAATCCTGTCTCGTCAAAATCCAATATAAAAATAAGTTCATGTAAAATTTCCTTCACTTTTTCTAAATCTATTTTAAATTCTTGTAATTTATTAGAATCTTCATATAGATGAATATAATCTTCAGTATATCCATCTTCTTTTAATAATTTTAATAATTTATTTAAAATTTCATCTATTGAATAATTTTTATTATTAAGTATTTTTTTACCAACATCAAAAAATCTTCTTGCATCATCTAAATTATAATAAAAGTATTTATAATTAGGATTGAAATTTGCTAAATTTGTTAAATTAATGTTTGGATCTAATATATGTAATTGTGGAAAATTTATTTCTTCAGTAAATTGTAAGACAAAAGAGTATTTTACATCAAAAAAAGATTTTAGTTTTTTATAAAGATTTAATAATTCCCAAAATTCAAAATTAAAGGATTTGATGAAATCATCTAATATTCGCAAGGCATCTGAATGATATGAATTTAAAGAATTAATACATTTTATAGATTCCCATGATAGTCCTAGAACCTTTATAATTGCCATGATATCTGCATTTGGATTTGGATCTGAAATTAAACCTAATAGATAATCAGAAGAGACACATAATTTTTCAGCTAGAATACGCAACTGATAATCTTTCAAAAATCTTCCACTAATTTCATTTTCTATAGAAGTATAATTAGGTCTAGACATTCCTATATAATCTGCTAAAACATTTTGACTTAAGCCTAAATTTGTTCTTATCTGTGCAATCCTTAATTCTAATCCTTTAATATTTTTTGATACATCGTTCATAAATTTTCTCCTTAAAATAAGCTTTTGATACTACATTAAAAATTTATTCAAAAAATATATACAATTATATTTTGATACATTATAATCCAGTTGTATCAAAAAGTAAATATGGAGGATAATTATGGAAAAGATTAATTTAATATTAACAATTTTATCAATAATATTAGGAATAATATCAGACATAATTTCAATACAAGCAAAAAAGAAAGTAGAAAAAATTAATGAAAATGTAGAAATGAAAATAACATGTGTTACTACAGAAGCCAAATACATAAAAACAATAGATATTAACCAATCAAATTTATAATTTATTGGTCTTACTATGGTATCAAAAAGATTATATATAATGTTTAGTAAAAATATAGATTATTTTTCTTTTTGATGTTATAATTAGTGAAATAAATTAATTAGTTAGAAATAGATTTTTAATGGCAAATAAAGTAATTAATTTATAATAAATAGTAAAAATAGAAAGTGAAGGAAAGTAGAGAATGAAATTATTATTACATACTTGTTGTGCACCATGTAGTATATATTGTATAGACAGTTTGAGAGAAGAAGGAATTGAACCAACCGTTTACTGGTTTAATCCAAATATTCATCCATATATAGAGTATAAAACAAGAAAAGATACACTAAAAAAATATACTGAAATGATAAATATAGAAGCAATATTCGAAGAAAACTATGGGTTAAGAGAATTTTGTAAAAATGTAGTAAATGATATAGATAATAGATGTAATAATTATTGCTATAAAGTAAGATTAGAACAAACAGCAAAATATGCAAAACAAAATAAATTTACGGCATTTTCTACAACACTTCTAATTAGTCCATATCAAAAACATGAAGAATTAATAAAAATCGGAAAAAATCTTTCAGAAAAATATAATATAGAATTTTTATATAAGGATTTTAGATCTGGATATAGAAAAGGACAAGACAAAGCACGTGAATTAGGGTTATATATGCAGAAATATTGTGGATGTATTTTCTCTGAAGAAGATAGGTATGAAAAGCAAATAAAGAAAGGTGTATGAAGATATACAAAATTTATTAAAGAAAAATATAAGAGACAATAGAAAAAACAAAAGAACCAAGAATAATGACATAACTAGGATGGCAAAATAGCTGAAATAATATATAAAGGAGCTAATATATATGAGTCTATATGAAAGAATATCAAATGATAAAGAAATAATTGATAGATATTACGAAATAGAAAAATATGAGGAACTAAATAAAGGGATAGCTTATCATAATATGGCACATGTATTAAATGTTACTATACTAGTTGAAAAAATATTATCATATTTGAAATATGATAATACATTTATTGAATGTGCCAAAATTGCAGCTATATTGCATGATACCGGTGCAAATAAAGGTAAAGATGGGCATGCATATCGTAGTTATATGTTTGCAAAAAATTATTTGTCAAGAAAGCAAATAAAATTGCAATATGAAGAGGAATTATTAGAAGCTATAAAAATTCATAGTGACGGATTTGATACAAATAATATAATAGCTTTAGCAATAATTTTAGCAGATAAACTAGATGTAAAAAACAACAGAATAACAAAAGAAGGAGAAAAAATTATAGGAAATAGACAATACAAATATGTAAAAGATATTGGTGTAAAAATAGAAGATAAAGAAATGTTAATAAACTTTATGGTAGATAACAATTTTAATATAGTTGAATCTGAACAATATTATTTTACTGAAAAGATATTTAAAGCTATAAAGTCATTTTGCAAAAAATTTGAGTTGCACCCAATAGTAATGATAAATAATAAAAATTGGGAAAAATTCACTAATAGTTAAAATATTATGCATCGTTAAAGCAAAATAAGGATTACTTTACTAGATAAATTTTAATGATAATTAGTGTTTTATATATAATGAAAAATATTGCTTAATTTTTATAAAAGTTATTAAATATTTTTAAAATTATATTAGTAGAGGAGGTATTATTATGAAAGTAGTAGGTACAATGTTTTTTAAAGATAAAAAATTATTAATCGATAAACCTAGAAAAAGATCTACATATCAAATGATTGGAGGAAAAGTAGAAGAGGGAGAAACACCATTACAAGCAGCTATAAGAGAATGTCACGAAGAGTTGGGGGAAAAAGCCAAATTTGATGAAAAATATTTTAAATTAATAATGGATTTTGATGAAATAGCTACAAGTGATTCGAACCTAAAAATACATTTCTTCGTATATCAGTACATTGGAATACTAGAGGGAGAATTAACAACATCTGAAGAAATAGAAAATTTTCTATGGTATGAGTCAAGTTTGGGAAATGATATATTATCAAACACACTAAAAAATGAAGTAGTGCCATATTGTTTAAAAAATAATCTGATAAAATAACTATTAAATAGAGTTGAAATGAAAATTTAAGGAATAGAAAAAATTTGTATAGGTTTAAAATAGATATGTCACATGTAAATTGAAAAAAAATATTGAAAGAGAGCACAAAAAATGATATTGTTTAAGTGACCAAAAAT
>CAMMHE010000035.1 GCA_946496575.1 uncultured Clostridium sp.
TGCTCAAAGTATATATTTTTCAAAAAAGTGTGACATATGATTGACTAACTTACAATTTGTCGAAATTTGTCTATGAAAATTTCTTGACAAAACAAAGCAGTGAAAGTAAAATAAAAAAAGCAGAGTTAAAAATGTTGATGAAAGGAGGAATTGTGAATAAAAAAAGTTTTAAAAGTATACAAATGTGGATTCCTGTTCAAGAAATTTTAGACAATGGAATTATTAAATTAAAAAATAATAAATATATAAAAATAATAAAAATAATTCCTATAAATTTTAATCTAAAATCAAATTTAGAGAAAGAATCAATTTTAAATTCCTATAAAATTTTTTTAAAAACATGTGATTTTGATATCCAAATTTTAATTCAAAGTAAAAAAGAAGATTTAACAAATCATTTTTTGAAAATAAAAAATAATTTCCAAAATAAAAAAAATAATTTAATAAAAAAATATTATGAAAATTATATTAATTATATTAATTATAAAAATAATGAAAAAAAATCATCATCAAAAAATTTTTTTATAATTATTAAAGAAGAAAAAAATGTTGAAAAAAATTTTTCTGAAGAAGTTATAATTCAAAATTTACAAGATAAATATTTTAAAATAAAAGAATGTCTTGCTAGGTGTGGAAATAAAGTATATGAAAATACTAAAAAAGAAACTATAGATATTTTATTTTCATTTTTAAATTCAAAAAAATATTTAAATAAAAAGGAGGAAGAGTAATAAAAAAATATTTTAAAAAAATAATTTCTAATAAATATTTATTAGAAAAAATTATTAAAAAAACAAATAAAAAAAATAATAATATTTTTTATAAAGGTATTTTTTCAGATTTAGATTTTATTCTACCATCATATATTAATTTAAATAATCCAAATTTTTTAGAAATAGATAATATGTTTTATTCAGGAATAATTATTTCAAATTATTACAGAGAACAAACAGAATTACTATTGAAAAATTTAATTGAAAATAATAGTAATATTAATATTTCAATATTTTATGAAAAACAAAATACATATAAAACTATAAATGATTTGACTTATCATATAGGAAATGTCGGTGCAGATTTAAAAAATGGAAATGAAAATAGACAAGATATAGATATTGCTGCTTTTACGTATAATGATGCAAAATATATAAGAAGAGAAATGCAAGTGAATAATGAAGAAATGTATTTTTTATATATTTATTTAGAGATTTTTTCAGAAGATAAAAAAGAATTAATATATTTAACTGAAAAAACAGAGGGATTTTTACAAAGCAAAGGAATGCAGACAAGAAAAGGAACTTTTAGACAGGAAGAATTATTTTTAGCAATTTTACCTATTATGCAAAATAGCTTAAATATAAAAGAAGCGAGTAGAAGAAATATTTTAACAAGTGGGTTAGTTTCTACTTATCCATTTATATCTTCATCTATTTTTGATGAAGAAGGAATTTTTATAGGAACAAATATTTATAATAATTCTTTAGTTTTTATTGATAGATATAATACAGAAAAATATAAAAATGCCAATATGTGTATTTTTGGAACAAGTGGTGCAGGAAAATCATTTTATACTAAATTACTAATATTAAGATGTAAATTGCTTGGAATAGAACAGTATGTAATAGATCCAGAACGTGAATATAATATTCTTGTAGAAAATTTAGATGGAGTAATTATAAAATTAGGACCTACATCGAGTAGTTATATTAATATTTTTGATATTAGAGAAGAAAGTATTGAGGATAATGAAAATGGATATTTAGCAACTAAAATATCAAAACTTGTAGGATTTTTTAATTTAATTTTTGGAAATCTTGATGAAGAAGAAAGAGCTATAATAGAAGAAAAAATAATTTATGTATATAAACAGAAAAATATAACATTTGATGATGAAACATTATTTAAAAAAATAAAAGGAAAAAAAGTATTTAAAGATAGTAGTGATATGCCTATTTTACAAGATTTATATAATATTTTTGAAAATGATACAAAATCACAAAAATTTAAAATTAAATTAATTCCATTTATTAAAGGTTCTTTAAAATTTTTTAATAATTATACAAATATTAAATTAGAAAATGATTTAGTTGTAGCAGATGTATATGATTTAGGAGAAGAAAACTTAAAATTTGGAATGTATGTATTTATTGAATATTTTTGGGATCGTATAAAAAAAGATAGGAAAATAAAAAAAGCAATTTATTTAGATGAAATATGGAGGCTAATAGGTATAACTTCTAATAAAGAAGTTGCTAATTTTATCTATAAAATTTTTAAAACAATAAGAAAGTATAGTGGTAGTAGCGTAGCAATAACACAGGATATTTCAGATTTATTTACTTTAGAACAAGGGGCATATGGAAAAAGTATATTAAATAATTCAAGTATAAAAACTTTTTTTTCATTGGAAGAAGAAAATATAAAAGTTTTATCTGAATTTACTAATTTATCACAAAAAGAAAAAGTAGAAATTAAATCTTTAAAAAGAGGAGAGTGTTTAATGTTTGTTGGAGAAGACAATATACTAACAAAGATAGAAGCTAGTGAATTTGAAAAAGATTTAATAGAAAAATTAAATAATAAATAATTTTTATTTTATAAATATATTAATTAAAAGAGGAAAATATGAAAAAAATTATAACAGCTATGGGAAATCCATATTTAAATGAAATATTAAAAAAAGAAGAAAATAAAATATGTGTATCATATAAAGATATTCAATATAAAGAAGGAATTATAGAAATTTTAGAAAAAGATCATTTTATAGATTTAATAATTATTAATGAAGACTTACCCGGTAAAATAGAAATAAATAAATTATTAAAAAAAATTATAGAAATAAATACTAAAATATATATTATTATTTTTTCAAAAAATAATAAAAAAAATAAAATAGAAAATAATAATATATTTTATTTTTATGATATTGAAAATAATTATTATTTAATAAAAGAAAAATTAATAAATGAAAATCATATAAATCAAAATTTTTTAAAAACAAAAAATAATAATTATAATAATAAATATATTGCAATTAAAGGATTAAATAATATAGGTAAAACTATAATTTCTATTATTATAGCAAATTTGATTTCTAAAGAAAATTATAAAATTTTATTAGTTGATATGGATTGTAAAAATGGAGATATAAATACAATTTTTCAAATTAAAAAAAATATAAATAAAATACAAAATATTACAAAGAATTTAGATTTTATATGTATAGAAAACCCAAATTTAATAAAATCTATAGGAATAAAATATGATTTTATTTTTATAGATAATTGTAATAAAAAAATATTGCTAGACGAAATTAAAAATATAATTTTTATTTGTGAAAGTAATTTAATTAGTATAATAAAATCAAAAAAAATATTAAAAAAATTAATCAAACCAAATGAAAAAAATATAATATTTATATTAAATTTTTATAATAAAAATTCTATAGATATTCAAATAATAAAAAATATTTTTAATAAAATTAAATTTATTGAAAAAATAAATTATGATGAAAAATATAATTTATTAATTAATAATTTTAATCGACATTTTATTAGTATATTTTTTAGAAAAAAATATAAAAAAGTAATAGAATATATAATTAAAAATAAATAAATTTAAAGAGAAGGAATTAAAATGGAAATACAGAATGAAATTACAAATAATTTAAATAATATAGAAGAAAATCAAAATAAGTTTTTAAATACAACTATAGGAAAAATTGTAAATAATGCGGTGGATATTGGATTAAGATATATATTACCTGATTTTATAGAAGAAGAGGTAATAGAAGTAAAAAATTCTTTAATAAAAAATGGATTAAATGCTGGAATAAATACAGCAATAGATAATGCTATAAATATAGGTAAAAGTGCAATTGGAATAGTAACAGGTAATTTTGAAAATATATCTCAAATACAAAAAGCAATAAAAACGGGAGGGATGATTGATACTATTTCAGATGTTCTAGATTTCGCAACAGATAAAGCTACTGAATTAGGATTAATAAATAAAAATATATCATCTGTTGTGAAATCTGGAAAGGATGCTATTTTAAACAATGTGTCTAGTAATATAGAAAAAGAATTAAGTAATCAAAAGAATGATCTAGAAAAATTACAAGAATATTCTGAAAATTGGAAAATGTATTATGCAAATAAAGATTTTAATGGAATGGAAAAAGAGTATTCAAAAATAGAAAAACATATAAAAAATTTAATACCTATTGAAAAAACAATAAAGGATATACGAACAATTGAAGCATTACATAATTTAATAAAAAATAATGGACAAAATTTTGAATTGAGTGAACAACAAATTGAACTTGTATCAAAATTGAGTTAAAATAATATAAAAAACATAAGAATTGTTCATTATTTCTTATGTTTTTTATATCATAAATAATTGTCTAAATATTTAAATGTAAAAGGATTTATTAAAGATATTTAAACATTATAAGTTAATTATAATGTATTGTTTTGCTTAATTCTATTGAATCATTTTCGTCTAAATTATCTAGACTGAATTCAAGTAAAGAAACAACTGTTTTGTTAAAAGAGAGGTTCTTTATATTAGCCAAATTTTGAATGTCATCAACTATATTTTCAGGTAAACGTAAAGTTTTACTAATACCACTATGATTTTTTGGTATTTTTAATTTTTTCATATAATTACCCCCTATAAGTATTTTACAATATTATATAAAACAAATATGCACCTAAAAACAATTGCAATTTATTAGTAAAGCAATACATTATAAAAATGAAAAAAACATATCAAAATCCTTGCAAAATCTACGGAGGTATAATATAATACAATCATATTTGAGCAAAAAAGCCAATTTTTAGTTAATATATAGAAAGAAGGTTAAAAATGGACGAACAAATGCAAGATGAAAATATTATACAAAGAGATATAGAAGAAGAAATGAGAACAGCTTATATAGATTACGCAATGAGTGTAATAGTGCAAAGAGCATTACCAGATGTAAGAGATGGTTTAAAACCTGTACATAGAAGAATATTATATGCTATGCATGAGGATGGAATTACAGCAGATAAACCATATAGGAAATGTGCGAATACAGTTGGATCAGTACTTGGAAGATATCATCCACATGGAGATAGTTCTGTATATGATGCAATGGTAAGAATGGCTCAAGACTTTTCAATGAGATATATGCTAATAGATGGACATGGAAATTTTGGTTCAGTAGATGGTGATGGGGCTGCAGCTATGAGGTATACAGAAGCAAGAATGTCTAAAATATCACAATATATGCTAACTGATATTGAAAAAAATACAGTAGATTTTATGCCTAATTATGATGATAGGTTACAAGAACCAACAGTTTTGCCAGCACAGATACCAGCACTTTTAATAAATGGATCTTCAGGAATAGCAGTAGGTATGGCTACAAATATACCACCACATAATTTATCCGAAATAATAGATGGTATAATAAAAATAATTGATAATCCAGAAGTGACAGATGATGAATTAATAACGATAATAAAAGGACCTGATTTCCCAACGGAAGGAATAATTATAGGGCTTGAAGGAATAAAAGAAGCTTATAAAACTGGAAAAGGAAAAATAATAGTAAGAGCAGAGGCAGAGATAGAAGAAATGCCAGGGAATAGACAAAGAATTATAGTATCTTCTTTACCATATCAAGTAAATAAGGCAAGATTAATTGAAAATATTTCTAGATTAGCTAGGGAAAAACGAATTGAAGGTATCTCGGAAATGCGTGATGAATCTGATAGAAACGATAAAGTTAGAATTGTGATGGAATTAAAAAGAGATGCTAATGCACAAGTTGTATTGAATCAGTTATATAAAAATACTCAAATGCAAGATACATTTGGTATTATAATGTTAGCATTAGTAAATGGAGAGCCAAAAATTTTAACGTTAAGACAATGTTTAGATTGCTATATAAAACATAGAGAAAATGTTATAATTCGAAGAACTAAATTTGAATTAGACAAAGCACTAGCAAGAGCACATATATTAGAAGGATTAAAAATTGCATTAGATAATATTGATGAAGTTATTGAAATTATTCGTAATTCATATGATGATCCAAAAGAAAAATTAATGCAGAGATTTGGATTAACAGATATTCAAGCACAAGCAATACTTGATATGAGATTAAAAACATTATCAGGATTACAACGTGAAAAGATAGAAGAAGAATATAAGCAGTTAATGGAATTAATAGCACATTTAAGGGAAATATTAAATAGTGAACAATTAGTTTTTCAAATAATAAAAGAAGAACTTACAGAAATAAAGACAAAATTTGGTGATGAACGAAAAACAAAAATTGTAGCAGCAGAAGGTGAGCTAAATGTTGAGGATTTAATAAAAGAGGAGCAAACCGTTATAGCCCTAACATATTTAGGATATATAAAAAGAATGCCGATTGATACTTATAAAAGCCAAAGAAGAGGTGGAAAGGGAATTATAGGAATTGAGACAAGGGAAGAAGATTTTGTAAAACAAATTTTTACAGCTTCAACCCATGATACAATATTATTTTTCTCAAACAAGGGAAAACTTTATAAATTAAGAGGATATGAAGTCCCAGAAGCAGGAAGAACTGCAAGGGGAACTGCAATAGTAAATTTGTTAAGTTTAGATCCAGGAGAAAAAATATCAGCTGTTATTCCAATACAAAATTTTGCTGAAGGAAAATATCTCTTAATGGCTACAAAAAATGGACTTATCAAAAAAACAGCATTATCTGAATATAATTCAACACGTAAAACAGGTTTACAAGGAATAACATTAAAGGAAAATGATGAATTAATTGGAGTAAGATTAACAGATGGACAAGATAATATTGTTCTTGTAACTAAAAATGGTATGTGTATAACATTTGAAGAGAAAGATGTTCGTCCAATAGGAAGAGTATCTCAAGGAGTAATAGGAATAAAATTAGATGATGATGATGATGTTATAGGAATGGAATCTATAATTTCAGGAGGTCAAGCTACGCTTCTAGCCATTACGGAAAATGGGTTTGGAAAGAGAACAGATTTAAATGAATATAGAGTTCAATTAAGAGGAGGACGAGGTGTTATAACATATAAAATTACGCCTAAAACTGGTAAATTAGTTGGAATTAAAATTGCAAATGAAAAAGAAGATGTAATGTTAATTACAGATAGTGGAACAATAATTAGAATAAATGTAAAAGATATAAGTGTACTTGGTAGATCTACACAAGGGGTTACATTAATGAGAACTACAGATGGAGGAAGAGTAGTAAGTATTGAAACTATATCTCCAGAAGAATAAAATATTCTAAATTTGTATATATAATAAAAGAGGATTTCATTTAAAGAAATCCTCTTAAAAAGTTCTTTTAAAGCGTAAATCTTCTCCAAAAAAATAATAAATATCATAGTAACCAGCAATTCTTGAACCAATTCGTTCTTCATATATTTTAAAGATATTGTCAATACTTAAATTAGTAGAAATTATTGTTTTTGTAATTTTAGAGTTTAAATTTAACAATCTAGTGTTTAAAATAGTAAATAGTTCACTTAATTTCATGCTATTTATACATTCGGTTCCTAAATCATCAATAATTAATAAATCTGCATCTAATACATTCTGATAAAATAGATCTTGCATAGAATTTTTATATTTATTCATCTTATTATCTATAATAGTTTCTAATAATACAGGTGCTGTTTGATATAGAACACTTTTTCCTTTTTGTAGTAATTCATTTGCAATACAGTTAGACATAAATGTTTTTCCAAGACCAGTATTTCCAGTAAATAGTAAATTTTTAGTATTAGGATTATCAAAATTTTTAACAAATTCAACACATTTTTGTTTAATATTAATTATATTTTTTCTTGGGGATATATTCAATTTGTATTTTGAAATATCTACATCATCTGAAAAAGTATTTTCATTAAATGTATTAAAGTTTTGTGTTTTTAAATTTGACATATTTGATTTATTATAATATATATCTAATATTTTTTGTTTTAAGCAATTACACATTGTTGTTTTATAATTATAATCTAAAATATATCCTGTATCATTGCATATTTTACATTCATAATTAGGTTTTAAATAATTTTCAGAAATATGATTATATTCTAAAATATGTTTTTTTTTAACTTTTAAAGCAGAAAGTTTAATATCTATATCTGGAGAAGATATATTGTTTAAAATATTTTTAGCATTATTAATAGAGCAAAAATTTATTTCATCATTAATTTTTTGTAATTCGGGAATAGAATCATATAAGTTTTTTTTGCGTTTCTCCAGATCTAATTCTGATTTTATTCTTTTCTTATCATATTCTTTTAGGAGAGAATCTAGTATATTATTATCCATTTGAACCTCCATAATTATTTGACATATTTGCATATAAAAAGTTTAAATTTTCATAACTTCTTTGTTCGAAAGAAGTTTTATTTACTTTTGCGTGCAAATCTTTTTCTTCTCTCTTTTGTTTTTTCCTTTGTTCTAAAAATGCTTCAACTTCATTAGGAGTATGTAATTTTCTCTCATGCCAATCCGAAATAATATTATTTAAATATTCAAAAGTTGGAGATGATTTTAAGGTTGTTCTTTTTAAAGCAATTTCTATTATACTCATATCATATCCATAATCAAATACCCATTTTTCAATATATGCTTCTTCATATTGAGTAAGAGAAGAATGCCTTCCTAATTTTTTGGCGATATCTTTTTTTATTTTTGCTATTTTTTCTTGTTTTTGATAATATATATCTAAATCATTCCAAGTATGAATTTGGCTAATTCCCCAAGCTTCAGCAACTTTTTGAACATAATTTTTATGCAAAGCAGATCGATTAAAGCAATAATCAAAAAGTGCAATCATAACTTGTTCATCAAAATTATATAATTTAAACCATAAGTCAATATCATTATACCATGATGGCCCCATAATACCTTGAAAATATTGATTATTAATATATTCGATGACTTTAGATCTAGATTTATTTTTAGAGGTTTCTTCTATTTTTTCTGGAGACATTTTTAAGTTAGGTGAATATAACTTATGTAGAGTTAATTCTTGAAGATCTTTTATTATATATCCATTTTCTCTTTTAGTTATCAAATTATTCTTTTCTAAAAATTCGAAACCATCATTTATAGTTTTTAATGGAAGGGAAAGTTTTTTTGATAAATCATTAACTTTTATATCTTTATTATATTTTGCTAAAAAAATGATATATAAATATATTTTTACATAATCACCAGGTATTTGAGATAAAAAGTCGACAAAAAAAACATCTGGTAATGCCGTTTCAGAAAAAAGTAAAGGTTTTTCAGTGTTTTCTAATTTCATAGTTATTCCTCCAATATAAAAACTTTGTCAGATTATATCATTTTAAAAGAAGAAAAACAATAGAAAAATAGAAAACAAATGAAATTATATGTGCAGTCAAAATAGCATTAAAAGTAGTGCTTGTTAAAAACATAAATTTTAGTGCTAAATAAATATTTTAAGATATATTTAAAAACTAATGAAATATTTTCTCCATTAAAACCTACAACACTAAAAATTAAAATAGGTAAACATATAGGAATAGAGAATATAAGTGATAATTTTATAGAATGAAAAATAAATCTAAAAGCTAAAAAAAATGATAAACACCAAATTATATTGAAAATAGCTACACTATAATCTATAATTCCAAATAATTTTGATCTGAAATTATAATTTTGAGGGAATATAAATTTCAATGAAATCACCTCAACTTTCCAACAGGTTGTGAAATAACTGTGGAAATACCACCTATAAATTCACGTACAAATGAATTTACCCTTATTAAAGAATAAACTGCTCCTATATATAAAATTTTTACAATTAAACCACCAGAGGAATAATCCATAGAAAATAAAATTAATAAAACTATAGATACAATTATTTGTATAAATAATAGTGAAAAAAGATTTTTAAACCAAGATTTAAAAAACCAAGATGTAGAATTTATTGATAAGGATAAAATTGCAAAAGGTGATAATAATGCAAAGACTTTTATCATGATAAATCTCAAAGAATATGATAGAACTAAACTAAATAAAGATAGAGTTAGGATAGATTTTATTAAACCATCTATAGAAAATATGTTTAAGTTATTTGCGTCAATTGAGATTGTAGAATTAATTTTACTAATAAGTGAGGAAAAACATATTTCGGTATTAAATATATTTTCACCTAAACTACGAATTGATAATGTTATGTTTGAAGTTATATCTAAAAATTCACCTATTATAAAGTAAGAACAATTCATAGCAATACCAAAAATGATTAGTTTTAAGATAAACTGATATGGGTTTTCTACTTGTAAATAATAAAAATGAGATAATAAATACTTTAAGGAAAAATACAATACAAATCCTAGTAATAGTGAATTAGCAATAATCAGTATTCCGATTTGAAGCAGACATACCTAAAATTTTTTCAAAATGAGAATCTTTTAAAATATCAGAACTTATAAAAGTTATGTCATCTAATATAGAATATAAACTATTATCAATAGATGAATAGAGATTTTCCAGAATAGTATTTATTGTAGTAATTATAGAATTTGCCATATTATCAGTTGATATATAAGTTTCCAAGAATACCTCCTAATTATATTAGAGATTTTATAGCAGATAAAATTAGATCAATTGCTAAAATAAAGGCGTAAGAAAAAAGTGAACCACGAATTAATTTTTTTCCTGTTCTTATTTTTTCTTCATCACCAAAACTAAATTTTTTCATAAATACACCAGTTCCTACGGCTACTGCAGCTGCAGGGGTAGCTAAATTGATAATCCAGCCTTCTATTTTTTCGAATGCGTCATCTAATTTTGTTACTAATTTTGGAGTTGCCGCATAAGACAAAGTAGAAAATAAGAAAATAAAAAGTAATATAAAATTGAGTAAATTAAATAATTTTTTTGTCATAAAAACTCCTTAATCATTTAAAAAATATGGAAATGTTTTTAATACACATGGTTTTAAAATTTGACTTCCATTTGATAAAAAAGCAAGGCAGTGAAATGTTTCTAGATTTTGTGTAAAAAAATTAGTGTCATATATAAATTCATTTTGAGTATATGTATTATAACTTTCAGAGATATTTGAATCATGCGAATTTAATGAATTAGTAATATAGTTAAAATCTGTAGATTTAGCATTTTCTGATATAGTTTTTGAAGTTTTTATCTTATCTTCTTTTCCTAATAGTTTTTGAGATTCTTCAATTGTAAAAATATCATCAGTTCTAAACCAAAGTTTATTTATCAAATTCTGTATAATCACTTTTGCAACTGTTTCATCATGTAAAGAATTTTTTAACGAGGAATAACTTTGTGTGCTTATAATATTAATACATTTTGCTTCTCTACTTAAAGAAAAGAAATTGCTATCTGTTTTTGTAGCATATTCTGAATATTCATCACAAATAAATGCAGTTCTTTTAATTATGTTATTTGAAAGATTTGATAATACTTCTTCTTGAAAATCTAATTTTAAATATGCTGCAATTATTTTAGATAAATTTTTATATTCAGCAATATTCATATTTAATACTACTATTTTTCCTTTGTTAATGATTTCACTAAAACCATTAAATGTTAATTCATGTTTTGCAGCACAAAAAGTTTTATGTATATCATAATCATTTACAAAAATATTCGTAATTCTTGTGATTTCAGATTTTAAAATTGATATAGTTCTGTGATCTAAAGAAAAAAATTCTTTTTGAAAAAAATCTAATGATGTATTCAAATCATATATTTGTTGAACAGAGAATTTTGATTTTATAAATAGATTTCTTAAAATTGTAATTTTTTCTTTATAATATTCTGGAAAATTAACTAATTTATGTATTTCTTCAAAAGTTACATATCCATCATTATATAATCTACAAATTTTTATACATTCAGTAATTATTTCTTCTGCTTTATCTAGCCAATACGATTCTTGATTATTTTCTGAAAATAATTCTAATATGGTTCTTAACCTATTTGATAGTACGTGAGGTTTTAAATTAGGTTTGTGTAATGGATTATATTTTGTATCAGAATTTAATCCTATCACAATAAAATCATTTAATAAATTATATTTTTCAGCATATTTCTTAATTTGTAAGTAATAATTGCCCTTAACATCTAATATTAGCATTCCAATTTTTTCATTTAAGTTAGCAGAGTTATATTTAATTAATTGTTCTGTAAAGGGATACATAGCAGAACTAGTTTTACCAGAGCCAATAGTTCCAGTAATTAAAAAATTTTGATAAAGCCCATTTTCTGGAATATATATTTTTGAATTATTAGAATTTTCTCCTATTAATAAATTAAGTGAATTAATTGAAGAAGGAGTTATATTATTAGTTATAATCTTTGAAGATTTAGAATTTTGTTTTAAAAAGCGTTTTATAAAAAAAGTATAAATAAAATTGCTAGAAATAATGCATACATAAATATATGTAATTATAAAAGTAATTTTTATAAAATTCCATAAATCTGGGTTTTTATCACAAATATTAAAAGAATGTAGACCAAAAGTTATAATTACTTGTTTTGATTTAAAAATAGGGAAAAAAGTAATTAATCCTAAAATAATTAAAATTATTGAAAATACTAATATGAAATAAATATGTTTGAAAAAATTTTTTATTTATGTTGCCTCCTTAATTTTAATTGTAGTTTTGAACCTTGTGAATTGTGAAAAATTTTTAGATCAAAAAATGTATATACTGAATATAAAGTTATAAAAATATTAATAATATAAATTATAAAAAAAATGTTGGTTAATTTAGAAATAATATCACCGCCTTGCAATTTGCATAATATAATATTTTTTTTATTTTGTCTATACTTTTTCTAAAAAATATGATAAAATAAAAAAGAATTTATCGACATATATCGACAAATAAAGCAAGATAAAAAAATTTTATCTCTTTAATGAGTATAATTTAAAGGAAGGGAGATTAAGATGAAATTTAGCAAAGACACAAAAATTGGGGAAATTTTAGAGATCGAACCAGAAAAGGTAGAAATTTTACTAGAAATGGGAATGCACTGCATAGGATGTCCAGCTTCACAAATGGAGACACTTGAAGAAGCTTGTGATGTCCATGGAATAGATGTTAATGAAGTTTTAGAAAAACTTAATAGTGAAGAAAAATAAAAAATGACAAAAAAATTCAGTAAACCTATTGACATCAAGCTAAAAATATAGTAATATATAAGGGCGTTGTAAAAATACGCTAATAAGGGCTATTAGCTCAGGTGGTAGAGCACTTGACTTTTAATCAAGTTGTCCCGCGTTCGAGTCGCGGATAGCTCACCAAAAATGAATATTAGTAAATTAATATTCATTTATTTTGGCCCCGTGGTCAAGAGGTTAAGACACCGCCCTTTCACGGCGGAGTCATGGGTTCGATTCCCGTCGGGGTCACCAAATGCCACTTTAGCTCAGTTGGTAGAGCAACTGACTTGTAATCAGTAGGTCGTCCGTTCAAGTCGGACAAGTGGCTCCATTTTAAAGCTAGGTTTACCAAGTGTTTACCTAGCTTTTGTAGTTTTTATAAATATACAACCCAAATATATAATTAATAAATTAAGGAGGAAGGTATATTGTTAAAATATATCGGATAAAGAAATGAATAAAGTAATTATAATAACAGGGGCATCTAAAGGAATAGGAAAAGAAATCGCTATATTTTTAGCTAGAAAAGGATATTATATTATAGCAAATTATAATAAATCTGAACAAAATGCAATTCAATTACAAAAACAATTAAAAAAAGAAAATATTTTAATTGATATATTTAAAGCAGATATATCAAAAAGACAAGAAGTAAATAGAATGGTAAATTTTGTTTTAGATAAATATAAAAGGATTGATGTATTAATAAATAATGCTGGAATATCACAAAATAAACTTTTTACGGATGTTACTGATAGAGATTGGAATAAAATAATAAATAATAATTTATATTCTACATTTTGTGTGACACAAGAAGTATTGCCTAATATGATACATAATAAAAAAGGTAACATAATAAATATATCATCAATATGGGGGGTTGTAGGAGCTTCATGTGAATCAATTTATTCAGTATCAAAAGCAGGAATAGATGCTATGACAAAATCTTTAGCAAAGGAATTAGGAGCTTGTAATATTAGAGTAAATTCAATAGCACCTGGGATAATCAATACAGATATGAATAAGGATCTTACAGGCACAGAAATAGAAGAATTAAAAAAAGAAATACCATTAGCAAAGATAGGAAATACGATTGATATAGCTAAATGTGTAAATTGGCTTATCGAAGATGAATACACTACAGGGCAAGTCATTTCCATAAATGGAGGGTGGATTATTACATAAAAAAAGAACATTTATGTTCTTTTTTTATGAATTTTATTCAGATATTTTTCTTTTATAATTTCCTGAAATTATTTTTGGAAGATAAGTAATAATTTTATAAACTGCAATACGTATTTTTTTACTCCAAAGATAAGATTTTCTAAGTTTCTTCGCAGTACCTAAAGAAACAGGTTCATCAGAAAGTACAACTAATTCTGTTGAAACCTTTTCAATAGGAAAAACATAATTTTGTGAGTTATTATTATCCCATTTATTTTCATCATTTTTAAAACAGAAATTAAATGATTCTGTTCCTATTAAATTAATTTCAGCTTGAAATCCTAATTCGGTTTTTTGCATTTCAATATCATTGACATGATCCCAATTTGTACCAAAGCCATAATGAATTGAAACTGATTTAGAGCCATCTTGAAAAAATTCACCTGTATAATATATTTTAACTACAGTGTTTTCAATTAGTTTATCCGTATTAAAAAAAATATTTTTTGTTAATTCCATTTTTTTCTCCCCATTTAATTTATCTTTTGCTATTTAAATTATAATATTAATTTCTACAATATTCAAGTATTTTTTCTAAAAAAATTAAAATTTTTTAATCTTTTTTACGTTCTATTAAATCAGAAAGGTTACAATGTATATGTGTCAATGATGTGAAACAAATTTATATAAAAAATTAATAGTATAT
>CAMMHE010000036.1 GCA_946496575.1 uncultured Clostridium sp.
ATTCTTCTTACTGTTACATCTACTGTTCTTATATCTCCATAATATTCATATCCCCACACTTTTTCAAGTAGAATTTCTCTGGTCACTACTTGCCCTGGCTGTAATGCTAAAAATTTTAGCACTTCAAATTCTCTTAATGTTAAATCTATTATCTGATTTTTAACTCTTACCTCAAATTTATCTAAATCTAGCATTAAATCTCCTACCTGTATTTTATTTTCAGAAGTTTTATTATGGTCAGATTTTGCATTCTCCTTTATTTCTAAATTGTTTACCTCTACTTTTCTTAAATTTGCTTTTACACGTGCCATTAGCTCTCTTGTACTGAATGGTTTTGTAACATAATCATCCGCTCCTAATTCTAAACCTAGTATTTTATCTATTTCTGTATCTTTTGCTGTTATCATTAAAATTGGTACATTATATATGTTTTTTATCCTTTTACATACTGATAGTCCATCTAATTTTGGCAACATTATATCTAGTAAAATTAAGTCAGGTCTTTTTTCTGTTGCTATTTCCACTGCTGCAATTCCATCATTTGCTTCTAATACATTATATCCTTCCAATGTTAAATGATGCTTTAATAATTCTACAATTGCTATTTCATCATCCACTACTAACACTGTTTTTTTGTTGCTATCTATAATTTCATCCATAATTTTACCTCCATTATACTATAAAGCCATGTTTTATAAATTTTTCTTTATTTTACTACATAACCCTAGAAATAGCAATATTTATTATGAAGTTTTTTGTTGTTTTTATATAATTAAAAAATTTAAGATTTTTTTCATGCTATTTCATCCCGTTTTACTTATAATATCTTTTCTCATCTTACCTATTATCTTTTTTTCTAGCCTTGATATATAACTTTGTGATATTCCGCATTTCATCTGCTACTTCTTTTTGAGTCTTTTCTTTTCCATTAAAAAACCCAAATCTCATTTGCATTATATATTTTTCTTTATTATTTAATTTTTCTATAGCTGCTCGTAACAGTGTTTTATCTACCTCATCTTCTAAATTTCTTGATGTTACATCATCATCTGTTCCTAATATATCAGAAAGTAATAGTTCATTTCCATCTCCATCTTTATTTAATGGTTCATCTATTGAAATTTCTCCTTTTAATTTATTTATTCTTCTTAAATACATTAATATTTCATTTTCTATACATCTTGATGCATATGTTGCTAATTTTATTTTTTTATCATAATTAAATGTATTTACACTTTTCATCAGCCCAATTGTTCCTATAGAAATTAAATCCTCTATTCCAACTCCTGTATTCTCAAATTTTTTAGCTATATATACTACTAGTCTTAAATTTCTTTCTACTAATGTTTGTCTCGCTTGTAGACTATTTTCGCCTGATAATTGTTTAATTACTTCTTCTTCCTCTTCTGGTGGTAATGGCGGTGGAAGTGTCTGACTCCCAGCTATATAAAAAATTGGTAAATATTCTATTGTTTCATCATGTTGTTTATATTTTTCATAAAATGTATTTATGCTATTTTTTATCAGTTCTATTAATTTCATAATATTTGTTTTGCTAGATTATTCCTCTAGCTTTCTCCTTTCTTTTATGATATTACATTTATACCTATAAGAGATTGATATTCTCCCCTTTTAGTTAAAGATTTATTATATATACCTATTATTATTTTATCTATTGTATTTGTGTATTCATCATTCTTTATTGTTAATTTATCTGCTTTTATTCCTAATAACATTCCATTTGCTTTTCCAATTGATGAAAATGGTATAAATTTTAGTTTAGTTATATATTCATTTTTTATATCTTCTGGAATATGTTCAAAATTTCCCATTAATATTTCATCTATATTATTTAATATTTGTTTTGGTATGACTTCATATAATAGTGTATGCTCAACTATAACAACTGGTATATTCGTAATAGGCTCTTTTAGCATATTACCTGTATCAATCATTGATATTGTTTTTATTATTTTTTCTCCGAAATAAATTTGAATTTCATAAAACATATCTTTTGAAGATAATTTGGTTTTTACTATCTTAAATGTTATTATTAAAATTATGAATCCAATAATTCCTCCTAAAAATACTGCTTTTAATGTATAATTTCCTGAAAATAATCCGTTCTTTGTCATAGCTTGATTTGGTTGTATAAAATATATAATGCATAATGCTGCTCCACCAAACACAAATGAAGTCATATAAAATATTAAAAGTTGTTTTAACATTTTTTTTGGATTATTTGGTGTAAATGCTATATAGCACATAGCTACTGATAATAATATTTTTAAGAGTACTGATGAATATATTTGAATTTGAAATATATAAGGTATTATTGCATAAATTGCTCCGTATAAGACTTGATAAAAATATTTTTAAGAATTTTGTTTTAATTTTTAATATAATTGAAGTTGCATAAATTATAATATAGTTCATTATTAAGTTTTCTAGAATAACTATATCAATATAAATTGTCATTTATAGTATTTATGTTAGTTTGCAAATGCTAACTATTCTCCTTTCTGTCAGTAACTTTTTTATTGTCATGATTATTTTAGCATTATTTTTGAAAAAAACTTGTCTTTTCTTATTGTAAAAAAAAAGAAATAATCTACAAATATAGATTACTTCTTTTATTTTTTGTTTTTAATCTCTATAAATTACATGTTTTTGCCTTTATTTTTACGCAAAAATGATGGAATGTCTAAATCTCCTTGTGTATTTCCTAAATCATTATTTGATGGTATTGAATTTATTTTCTTTTCCCACGTTTTTGATACTAAATTTTCTACACCTACTTTTGCATCTTGTGTATTTTTTTCGAATCCTGTTGCTATAACTGTTATTTGAATTTCATCACCCATATTAGGATCTGTAACTGTTCCAAATATAATATTTGCTTCTGGATCTACACTTCTTTGTATTAATTCTGCTGCTGTATTTACTTCATGTAATCCTAAATCTTCCCCTCCTGTTATATTTATTATTACACCTCTTGCTCCTTCAATTGATGTTTCAAGTAATGGGCTTTGAATTGCTTGTTTAGCTGCATCTTCAGCTCTGTTTTCTCCTGATGCTCTACCTATTCCCATATGAGCCATTCCTGTATTTAGCATTACTGTTTTTACATCTGCAAAGTCTAGGTTAACTGTTCCTGTAACTGTAATTAAGTCTGATATACCTTGTACACCTTGCATTAAGACTTCATCTGCCTTTTGGAATGCTTCACCTATGCTCGTTTTTCTGTCAATTATTTGTAATAATTTATCATTTGGTATTACGACTAATGCATCTACTTTTCCTTTTAAACTTTCAATTCCACGTTCTGCTTGTGAAAGTCTTTTCTTTCCTTCAAAAGTAAATGGTTTTGTTACAACACCTATTGTTAAAATTCCCATTTCTTTTGCAGCTTGAGCAACTATTGGTGCTGCACCTGTACCTGTTCCTCCACCCATTCCAGCAGTAACAAATACCATATCTGATCCTCTTAAAATTTCAGCTATTTCAGATTTATTTTCTTCTGCTGATTGTGCTCCAATATCTGGATTAGCTCCTGCACCTAATCCTCTGGTTATTTTTTCACCTATTTGAATTTTTGTTCCAGCTTTTGATGCTTGTAATACTTGTCTATCTGTATTTACTACTATAAAGTCTACTCCTTTAATTCCACATCTAATCATTCTATCTACTGCATTATTTCCTGCTCCACCTACACCTATTACTTTTATTGTGGCTGCTCCATCCATCATTGTTGTATTATTATTGTCCTCATAATCCATCATCATGTTTTATTTCCTCCCCATATAATCTATATATTTAAAAATTAAAACCTTTTTAATATTTTTTACAAACTTTAATAACATAAGACTGTCTCTATTTTAAGAATAAAAAAAATCTTTTATTCTGTCTATTAAGACTTTAAATGTGCTTTCTTTTGTTTCTGTGTCAATACTACTTGATACTGTTTTTGCAAATGGTCTTGCTGCTATATATCTTACTAATGAATAACTTGTTCTGAATTCTGGTCTTACCATACTTATTGCTCTACCAGTTGATGTTTTTACTGGTATATTTAATGTAATTTTTCCTGCTACATCGCTTTTACTTATATTGGTTATTCCTTGACCTGTTAAAATTACATTATTGATTCTTTGTTTTATTCCTTGATTTGTAATGTCTCTATTTACTAATGAAAATATTTCTTCTATTCTTGCTTCAATTATTTCTATTAGCTCTGAACTCTTTATTACTTTATTACGATTTTCATCCTTACAAGTGTTTAACATTATTTCATTATCATTATCTATAAATGATTTTAATGCTAATCCATATTGCCTTTTTAATTTTTCTGCCTCTTCTTCAGATATATTTAATACCAATGCAATATCATTTGTAATGCTATCACCACCTAATGGTATTGTACTGGTGTATGAGAATATATTTCCTTCAAATATACCTATTTCTGTATTTCCTGCACCTATGTCTAGTATCATAACATTGTCATATAATTCGTTTGTATCTAATATTAAATTTCTTTCTGCTAATGCTATTGGTACTATTCCATCTATTGCTAATCCCGCTTTCCTTACTATATTGGTTAACTGTTTTACATACTCTTTGTCTCCCAAAATTACTTCTGCATGTATTGTAAAACTTGAACTTAAATTTCCTACAGGATCTGATACTACTTTTCCATTATCTAAAACTATTTTGTCTATTCCTATATCTATTAATGTTTGTCCTTCTGGAATTTCTATATCTTTTACTTGCATTATTGCTGTTTGAACATCTTTTAATGATATTCCTGCATATTTTTCTTTTACTTCCTTTGTTATACTATTTTGTACAATGGTTACATATTTACCAGGAATTGTAAAATAGGCTGAATTTATTTTTATATTTGCTTCGTCTTCGGCATCTTTTATAGTTTTTGATATGCTTAAACTAATCTCTTCTTCATTTATTATTTTGCCTTTTTTTAGGCCACTACATTTATATGATGTGCTACATATAGTTTCTATTTGACTAAAATTATTTACTTCGCCAACTACTGTACTAACCTTGGATGTACCTATATCAACACCTACTATAATATCACCTATTGCCAAGATAATTCCCCCAATTTATTAGTATGTTTTTGCTTGTGATATATATATTACATTTTTAGACAATTGTCAATAGAATTTGTAATATTTTTGTAACTTTTTTGTAACCTTTTTGTAATATTGTATCTGCGTTTTTTTCTTACTTTTTGTCATTAAGATTACACCTCTAGCATTACATCTATTAATATAATTTTTCTCTTAAATATTGCTTTTAGTTTTATCATCTTCTGATTTTATTTGTTTTAATTTTCCAATTCTTTCAGACCATTTTTCTACGTAATGTCTCCTTATAATTGTTAGATTATTAAACATTCTGCTGACAAATACAAATATGGCTGCTAAATATATATCTACATTTAACTTTTGTCCTAATTGCGTTAATAATATTGATAATATACTATTAACAAAAAAACCAGATAAAAATATTTTTAAATCAAATGTTCCTTTTAATACAGAACTTATTCCTCCAAATACTGAATCTAGTGCTGCTATAACTGCTATTGCTAGATATGTTGAATATGTATATGATATTATTGGAACATTCATTCCTACTATAGCTCCTAATATGCATCCTAATATTATTGATAAATAGATCATTTTAATTTCATTCCTTTCCTTTTTTTATTAAATTATTTTTTAATTTATATATTTAGTTGATAATTCATTTGTATATGCACTTATTTGCACTTTATCACTTCTTTGTATTTCTATTTCAAATCCCCATTTTTTTAGTTCATCAACATATCCTCCACTTCCTAATAATGCACTTTCTAAATATGTTTGGTTGCCTATTGCTTTAATAGTATATGGTGCTAACACTCTTTTTCCATTTACTTTAATATACGCATTACTACTATCTATATTAATATCAACTATATCTGTTCTATTTATAATTCTTTGTTCATTAATTGATATTGCTTCTGCTCCAGCACTTTTTAGTTCATTTATTATATATAATAAGTCCTCATAATTTATTCTATCATCTTCTATTTTTGCTTCATTTATTGTTATAATAATCCCTTGCCCCTGTACTGCTGTTTCTCCTAGCATAACTTTTAATCCATTTAGTTCTTCTTCTAATAGCCTTTCTGTTTCTTCATCACTTTTATATTCTTCTTTATATTCTTCTAGTTTAATTAATGTGTCTTGATGTTTTAATTGTAATTCTTCATATTTTTCTCGCCATGAAATTAACTCTGAACGTAATTCTGATTCTGTCATATTTTGTATTGAAGTAATATCTGTTTGTCTTACTACTTTGAATTGCATAAACATTATCATAACTAATATAAATGCTGATATTCCAATTGTAATTGACATTACAATTTTTTCTTTTTTCATTTTTTACTACCATTCCTTTCTTTTCGTAAAATTATTTATCTTCTATACTTGTTGCATAACTAAATTTTATTGTTCTTGCATATTTTGGTATTGTTACTGTGTTTTGTTTTGTAATTGTAACTATTACTCCTCTACTTTCTAGTCTTTCAAGATATCCACCTGGTCGTGCCAGTCCCGATAATTGTTCTGGATATCCAATTGCAGTTATTTCAAATGGTGCTCCAATTTTTGTTCCGTTTATTTTTATTACATTTCCATCACATTCTACAGCTGTGTGTCCCATTATTCTTTGTCCATTTATTGCTATTGCTTCTGCTCCTGCATTATATAATTCATTTATTACATGTATTAAATCTCCATCATGTACTAGTAAGTCACTAATATTTCCTAAATAATTTGATGATGATATAGTTGTGTTATCATTTAATACTATTTTTATTCCTGTTCCACTTACTTCTGTAGTTCCCAGTAACAAATTTTTTTCTTTAATGTTTTCTTCTAATGTGGTAAGCATGCTGTTATTTTTAGTTGCATTTTCTCTTTCTTGTTCCAATTTTTTTTCTAATTCTTCTAATTCATCATATAAATTATTATACCTTTCATTAGTTTTCAAAATTTCACTCTTTAAATCATTTTGCTCTGCAGTCAAATTTACAGTTCCTCCATAACTGTTTACAGCTTTAATTTGCATACATATTCCAATTGTTAAAGCCATACTCATTACTCCAAAAATTATTAATATATAGATCCTTTTCATTTCTTCCTCCTATCATTATTATATTTTATTTTTAATAATTGTTCTGTTCTTCTCTAAAATACGGTTCAAATCCATTATTAAAATTTCCGTTCACAAAAATTTTTCCCTCTTTTTCATTTTCTTTTTCTATTATTGCTTTTATGTATAACATTTTGTTTGCCAAGTTACTACTATCGCCTATATATACTACTTTTTTTAATTCTTGTAAGGTTAATATATAATTATTTTTATTCTTAATATTTATTGACGTAATTTTATTATTAATCTCAATTTCTTCACTGCTTTTTATTATTTTTAAGATATCATCTAGCTTTTCAAGATCTTCTTTTATTAGCCTGTCTCCTGGTAAAATATTTTCTATATCTGTTGCATATCCCTCTAATTTCGGTTTATCTATTTTTATCATAGATTTTTCTAATATATATCCTTGATTATCTATGTAAAAATATTGGTCATTTAATTGAATTACATAATCTTTTTGTCTTTCCTGTATTTCTATTTGTATCTTATCTGGTAATTTTCTTTTTACTGTAATAGATTTTATATAAGGGTTTTGTTTTATACTATTTATTGTTTCTATTTTATTATATAGGAATATATTATCATTTAAATTCACTTTAGATAATGATAATATTTCTTCTGTTGAAACTTGTTCATTTCCTATTACTTCAATATTACAAATATTAAATACATCTGATATTAATATAAATGTTAATATCGCTATTATAATTGCTATAAGGGTTGTCCATTTTATAATGTTTTTAATTTTTTGTCTTTTATTTATACGGGCAGATTTTTCATCTGCCTGTTTTTTTCCATTTATATTTTGGGTTGTTTTTTTATTAATTTTTTTTATTCTTTCATTTTTTTGTTTTTTCTTATCTTTTATTTTATTTGACATTTTATTATTAATTTTTCCTCCTTCTGTAAAATAATTTATTGCTTTAAATATATTTTTGCTCCAAGTTTAGCTAACTTTTTATCAAATTTTTCATATCCTCTTAATATATATTGTATTTCTTCTACTTCTGTTATTCCCTGTGCTATCATTCCTGCAACTACCATTGCAGCTCCTCCTCGTAAATCTGTTGCTTTTACTGTTGTTCCTTGTAATCTCTTTACACCTTTTACTATTGCCGCTTTACCTTCTATAGTTATTTTTGCTCCCATTCGCACAAGTTCTTGTGTATATTTATACCTATTTTCAAATATATTTTCTATTATTACTGAAGTACCTTTTGCTATTGTCATTGCTGTTGTAAATATTGACTGCATATCTGTTGGAAATCCTGGATATGGCATTGTTTTTATGTCTACAGCTTTTAATTTTTTTGGTGCTTGTAATTCTATTGTATTTTTTCCTATATTTATTTTGCAATTAGCTTCTTCTAATTTATTTATTATTGGCTCAATGCAATTTGCTGATATATCGTATATTTGTATATTTCCTCCTGTTGCTGCCCCAGCTACCAAAAATGTTCCTGCTTCTATTCTATCTGGCATTATATTATAATCTACATCTTTTAATTTCTTTACACCAGTTATTTCTATTATATTTGTTCCTGCACCTTTTATTTTTGCCCCCATTTTGTTTAAAAAATTTTGTAAATCTATTATTTCTGGTTCTCTTGCTGCATTGCTTATTGTTGTAATTCCTTCTGCTAAACATGCTGATAGCATAGTATTTTCAGTTGCTCCAACACTTGGAAAATCTAAATTTATTTTTGTACCTATTATTTTATCACATTTACACTCTATTTTTCCATAGTTTTCACTAATATTTATTCCTAATTTTTCAAATGATTTTAAATGTAAATCTATCGGTCTTGCTCCAATATCACATCCTCCTGGGTATGAAAATGTTGCAGTTCTATATCTCCCAAGCAAGCTCCCTGCTAAAACTACTGATGATCTCATTTCTCTCATTAAATGTTCTGGTATTTCAAATTTCTTTATATTACTTGAATCTATTATTATTTTATTTTCTTTTTTCTTTATTTTACATCCTAGTAATTCTAATATTTCTAACATCTTTTGTGTATCATGTATATTAGGTACATTATAAAGCTTACTTATTCCTGAATTTAATATAGTAGCTGCTAATATTGGTAATGAAGCATTTTTTGAACCTGATATTTTCACTTCACCTTCTAATCTAGTCCTTCCCTGTATTATGTAACTTGACATTTTTCTTCCTCCTTTATGTAAATTTACTATATTTTATGTATAACTTACATAAATAGTGATAATATTTTTAATACAGTTAATACTTATATTACACATCTAAATATAAAATATTTTATTTTTATGATATCTATATTGTATGTATATACTAATTTAATGTTAAACCAAAATAAATATGATATCATAAATGAAATACACCCAAAATGTCAAACAAAATATTTAACATTTCAGGTGTATTTTTTAATTTTACTGATATCAATTTATATTACATATTCATTTAATGGTTTCACTCTATATTTTAATTCATCCATTTGGTCAGTTGTCACATATCCTGATTTAGAATTTATTACATCTGGAATTCTATTTACTACTGTAGCACATGTTAATTCTACAGTTGCAGGTCTGGCAACAACTATTGTTGTCGTAGGTTCTCCCTCTATCGTCCATTCATTTTTGTCATAATCTTCTTTTGAATATACTTTTCCAATACATTCACTTTCGATCGTGATTCCTTCTTCTGTTTCAGTTGTTACAACAGCACTCATTCCTGTTGCATCTCCCGCTTTTACTGTCATATTTAATGTACTTGAAAAAATATCTTCTTTATACGTTTGTGGTACGCATTTTTGAGTTTGAGATTTAACTGTTAGTCCAAGTTTTGAACATAACCAACCATTCACATTCCACATATATGATGGTAAATAATCACCTTTGTTTATAATTTCTTTTAATGCCTCTTCTGATATTCTATCGCCTGATGCTACTTCTTTATCAAATTGCTCTAATGTAAGACCTGCTCCATGTGCTTTTGCAAGTGCTATCCCATATTCTTCTACATTATAACTTGAACTTCCTTTTATCTTTTTTATACTATGTGTTGAACCTGAAATTGCACTAATTAAATTTCCCCAATATATATCTTGATATCCACTTCCTGTTATTGTGCATCCATTTTGCTTTGCTAATTTATCTATCTTTTCTGTTAGTATTGGATTTGAATTTTGGGGATAAAAGGCTTCTTCACATGTTGTTATTGCATTTAACCCTAGTCTTGCACATAACAATAATGCATCTCCTACATCTTTTAATAGACTCATTGTGGTTACTATTACAACATCTGGTCTTGTTTGTTGTAATAGCTCTTCTGCATTTTCTTTTGCAGTTACTATTATACCTTTATTTTCTGTTCCCATTATTTCTCCAATATCTTTACCTATTACATCTGGATTAATATCTATAGCTCCAACAACATTAGCACCTTTTTCAAAGCAATATCTCATTGTGTAAACACTCATTTTGCCAGTTCCAAATTGAACTACTCGGATTTTTCTATCCATAAAAACCTCCTCTTTAAGCTCTTTTGCTTTTCTAATTTAAACTTAAATATAGTTTTAATAGTATATTTTCCTATTTAATTTGAATTATTTACTTTTTTACATTAATTATTCATCATATCCTGTCTTTTTTATTATAGCATCACTTGTTGCTTTTATTGTATCTGATACCTCATAATTTTCTTCTCCAAAAGCTTCTTTGTGTAACTGTACTACATTACTTTCTAGTGTTACTGGAATGCCATACCAGTTTCCCATTGTTATTCCTTTTGTATCATATGGCCAACCTATACTAGATGTAACTCTATATTTTGCTAAACTTGGTAATAATGATACTATGTCATTAGCTGTAATATTAGTATATACCATTGGCAATAAATTATCTATAAATTTATTAATTTCTCCAATACTCTTTGTTTTTATCTTTTCAAGCATTGCTACTACCACTGTTCTCATTCTTTCTGTTCTCTTATAATCTCCTCCTGCTGTATATCTTATTCTTGAATAGCAAACTGCTTGTACTCCATCTAGAGTTTGTTTTCCAGTCTTTGTTATTTTTTTTGTTTGTTTTCCAGTTACTTTTGAGGTTTCATCTATATAACTATTTAAATATTTCATTTCTTCTTGTGATTCAATATTAATTTGAACTCCTCCTAATTCGTCTACTGCTTCCGCTACTGCATCAAAATTAACTGCTACAAATTCTTTTATATTTAAATCTAAATTTTCATTTAATGTTTTTAATGCAAGTTGTGCAGATCCAAATGCATAAGCATGATTAATTTTATCTAATCCATGCCCTTCTATATTAACATATGTATCTCTATAAACTGATATTAGCTTTATTTCACCTGTTCTATTATTTAGGCTTGCGATAATAATACAGTCACTTCTATCGCCTGCATCATAATTTACCCCTCTACTATCGATTCCATATATAGCAATATTTCTATAATCTGATAAATTATCTTCTACCTTTTCTGAAATATTCAAATCTTCTTCATTTATATCTACTGTTTGAACCTTTGCAAATTTTTGCCTTATAAATATATAACCACCTGTTGTAGCCACAACTAATATTATTATTAATATTAATAATATAATTCCTACTATTTTTAGTGTCTTCTTCATTTTCAATATCTCCTATCTTTACTTTTATTACATCTTATTTTTTAATGTTTCAATTAATTTATTTATTGTGATTTTTTGTACTTCACCTGTTTTTACATTTTCTAATTCTAAATTTTCTCCTTCTTGTTTGTCTCCTATTACTATTATATATGGAGTTCCTAATATCTTACTATCTTTTATTTTGGTTCCCATTGTTACTTTTTCTCTATCATCAATTATTGTTTTTATTCCTTCTATATTAAGTTTATCATATAGTTGCATTGCAAACTCAAACTTTTCTTTGTTTTCTATTTTAGGTATAATCTGTAATATATATGGTGCTACTGATTTTGGTAAAGCAAATCCACAATATTCTCCATTTTTGTCTTTTAAAACATTTTGTTCATAAATTGCTGCGACAGTTCTACTTACACCTATACCATAACATCCCATATAATATGCTTCTTGGTTTCCTTCTGCATCTGTGAAATATCCATTCATAGTTTCTGAATATTTAGTTCCTAATTGAAATATATGTGCTAATTCCATTGTTCTTTTTTCTTTTAAATTTGATAGATTCTCTATTCCATATTCATTTTTTAAATATTCTTCATAATTTTCTTTTTCTAGTATTTCTGTATTTAATCCAATCCCTGTTGTTTCATCAAATAAAATCGTATCTTCTCCTTGAGATGAGAAAATCATAAATTCTTCAGATCTCTTCCCTCCCATTGCTCCATTGTCTGCTACAATTGGCATTATTGGCATTTCGATCTTTTCAAATATTTCTAAAAATGCTTTTCTTAAATTTAAGTATGATTTTATCATTTCATCTTCATTTTTATCAAAGCTATATGCATCTAACATTGGAAATTGCTTTCCTCTTAACAAATATCCTCTTGTTCTTATTTCATTTCTAACTTTTTCACCTATTTGATAAAAAACTACTGGTAAGCTTTTATATGATTTTAGTTTTTCTCTAGCAAATGCCATCATTGCTTCTTCTGCTGTCGGTGCTAAACAAAAATCTCCTTTATTTGATTTTGTTATTAACATTGTTCCATCTTTTATATAATGTTCATATCTTCCTGAATCTTTCCACAGCTTTTCTGGTTGTAATATTGGTAATAAAACCTCTATACAATTATATTTATTTAGTGTTTCTTGTATAATTTTCTCTAAATTTCTTTTTACTAATAAAGGTATATTATTATATGCAAATATCCCTGCTCCATATTGTACTATTTGCCCTGTTTGCAATAATATACTCTGCCCAGGATACATTTGATCTATATTACTTAGTTTTGTGTTTCCAATTCCCGATTTTGACAATCTCATTGTATTCCTTCCTTTCTATTTAAAATATATATTTTACTTATTTTATTCATCATCTTCTAATAATTCATCTATAACTATTTGCTTATTTTCATCTAATTTATATTTAGGTAATTCTGGCAAATCTTCTAAAGATGTATACCCAAACATTTTCAAAAATTCGTCTGTAGTTTTATATGACATTGGTTTACCTGGTGCATCAATTTTTCCTGCTTCGTCAATTAACCCATATTCTAACAATTTGTATAGTGATGCATCACTATTTACTCCTCTAATTGCCTCTATTTCGGCTCTTGTAATTTGGGTATTGTATGCAATAATTGCTAATACTTCTAAAGAAGCCCTTGATAGTTTGGGCTTTACTCTTTTGTCAATTATTGGATATATATATTCATAATATTCTTTTTTTGAACATAACTGATATCCATTATCTACTTTTATTAGGTCTATACCTCTGTCTTTATATTCTTCTTGCATATTCCTAATTACCGTTTCTAAATCATTTTTTGAAATTTCTAATGTTAGCATTAGCTCTTCTATTGTTACTACTCTGCCAGCTGCAAATAGTATTGCTTCTAATATTTTTTTTATATATTCTATTTTCATTTTTCATCCTACTTTTCTAATTTTACTTGTTTATTATCCCACTAATTCATTTTTATGTCAAGAACGTGACCAAATTTTATATTTTATTTTGTGTTATAAACTTTTACTTGTTTTTTTTTACTTTTTATGGTAATATAAAGTTAATTCTTTTATGTAATATTTTATAAAGATGGAGGTATAATATGTCTAATGATTTTAGGAAAAATAAATTAAATCAAAATGACGATAAAAACACAAAAAAAAATGATGACAAAAAGGAAAATAAAAAAGAATTAGAAATAGTTTCTGATAATGGTTCTACTTTAGATATCTCTCCTGTTAGAGAAAATATTAATCTTATTAAGTCTACCGAAAATAAACCTAGAAACATTGTAATTCCCCAAGATAAAAATAAATAAATTTAATTATCAATATAATTATCCCCCAGTATAACTGGGGGATTTTCATATGGGCCTATAAGGCCTTGA
>CAMMHE010000037.1 GCA_946496575.1 uncultured Clostridium sp.
CTATAAGTTTTTTTAGACCCCCAGCATAGCTGGGGGTTAACTTTAATGTTAATATATAAACAAGCTAGATTTCTCTAGCTTGTTTTATCATATATTTATATATTTATAATTTCTATTTTTTGTTTACTAAATCTTTTAATGCTTTACCAGCTTTGAACACTGGAGCTTTAGATGCAGGTATTTTTATTTCTTCTTTAGTTTGTGGATTTCTACCTTTTCTAGCTGCTCTTTTTCTAACTTCGAAAGAACCAAATCCAACTAATTGAACTTTGTCTCCCTTCTTTAAAGCTTCTGTTACAACTTCTACAAATGCATTAACTGCTGTTTCAGATGCTTTTTTTGTGTCTCCTGTTTTTGCAGCTAATGCTGCTACTAATTCAGCTTTGTTCATTATACATTACCTCCTATAAGATTATGTTATGTAGTATTTATACTACTATGTTTGTAGCATCTACACTACTATTAAATTTATTCGCCATATTTCGATAAAATCCCTCTTTTTTTACTATTTTTTCTAATAAACTTTTAATTTTTCTAGTATATTATAAATTTTTATTCCATATGGTAACATTTTTAATTCTTCTTTTGTGAATACTTTTAAAATTGCAATTGTTAATACGTAAATGATTACAGCCATTAACATTGCTATTATTGTTGCCAGTTTTGGACTAATTATTCCTAACAATATTATATATATTGCATATGAACAAATTGCCATAATAGCTGTTGATATTATTGGTTTTATAACAAAATTGCTCCAATTTAAATTTAGTCTTACATTTTTCTTTAACACTATAAATGCAATTATAAACGCTACTAAATGACATGCGACTGATCCAATTGATGCTCCATAAACGTTTATTGCTGGTATTTTAAGTAATGTTAAATTTAATATTAATTTTGTTATAACACCTGTTCCAAGTGCCATTGCTGGTACCATTACTTTTCCATATCCTTGTAACGCTCCATTTATTGTTTGGTTTAATACTGAAAATACTATAGTAAATGCTGCTACTTGCAAAAGTGTTCCTCCTGCACTAGCATTAGGATATAGCAAGTTAAGAATTGGTTGTGCAAATACACACATTCCAATTGTACATGGAAGACCTATTAACATTGATACTAATAATGAAAATGATGTTCTTTTAGTTGCTGTCGTCATATCTTTTTGTGCTTTTGCTGCTGCAATTGCCGGTACTAAAGCTGTTGCAAATGCTATATTTACTGATAGTGGCAAACCTATTAATGTATCTACTTTTCCACTTAATATCCCATATTTTTCTATTGCTAAATCACTTGGCATATATGTTGATAAAATTCTTTTTACTGTAAATGCATCTACATTTTTATTTATAGATGATAAAACTGAACTTATTGTCATTGGAATTGATACCATTAATACTTTTTTTACTATTGTTGACACTTTTTCATATTTATAATTTACTGATTGTTTAATTTCACTTCCAATCTCTTTTCTTCTTGATTTGTAATATAATACTAAATATGAAAAACTTAAAAATGTAGCTAATGTTGTTGCTAAATTTGCACCTGCTGCCATTAATTTTGTTGATGTTCCTGTTAAAATTGCTACTATTTCCACTAACAATATTGTAAGTACTGTTTTAAATATTTGTTCAAGTGTTTGTGCTCTTGCAGTCGTTTTTAAACTTTTTCTTCCATTAAAATATCCTCTCATTACTGATGATGTTGCTACAAAAAATATTGCTGGTGATAATGCAACTAATGTCATTTCTGCCTCTGGTATTTGAAGCCAATAATTAGCTATTACATGTGCACCACAAAATAATAGTGCAGTTCCTATTAATCCTACTACTGCAAATGTTAAAAATGCTACTTTAAATACTCTATTTGCTCCTTTATGATCCCCTATTGCTACTTTTTCAGATACTAATTTGGCTATTGCATTTGGTACACCTATTGATGATATAGTTAATAGTAAGGCATATATTTGATATCCACTTGAATATATTGCATTTCCCCTATCTCCAAAACCTTGTCTGTTCGTTAAATATAATGTATATACTAAACCTAATATTTTAATTAATACTTGCGATATCATCAATGTAAGTACACCTTGCATAAAGCTTTCTTTTTTATAGGTTCTTGTTCTTTTTTCTTCCATTTATACCTCTTTCTTTTATCTTCCTATAATTTAAAATTCTCTATTTTTATATTTATTAATATATATTTTATTTTCTTATAGCACATATTATAATGTTAAAAATATTTTTAATCAAGAAGTTTATTAAAATTTATTGACAAATTCCTTTTTTTGTATTAAAATTATTCAGTATTATGTTAAAATATGATTTAATTATAAAACTTCTCCCCGGTAGTTTTATAATATAAATTTCATATATTATATTAAATAGGAGGGTTTGTATTACCATGAATAATACTACATATAGTGCAAAAAAGAGCGAAATTGAAAGAAAATGGTATATATTAGATGCAGCAAATAAACCATTAGGTAGAGTTGCTACAGAAGCTGCAAAATTGTTAAGAGGAAAACATAAACCAACTTTCACACCTAATTTAGATACAGGTGATAATGTTATTATAATTAATTGTAAAGATATTGTTTTAACAGGAAATAAAGTAAATCAAAAAGTTTATAGACATCATTCAGGTTATATTGGAGGAATGAAAGAAGTTTCTGCTAAAGTTATGCTTGAGAAAAATCCTGAAAAAGCTATGATGTTAGCAGTTAAAGGAATGTTGCCTCATAATTCTTTAGGAAGAAAATCTTTAAAGAAATTAAGAGTTTATTCAGGAAATGAACATGAGCAAATAGCTCAACAACCTGAAGTATGGAATTTTTAATATTAGGAGGAAATTAATAAAATGGCAAATAAAAAAGTTGTATATTATGGAACTGGTAGAAGAAAAAGTTCTATAGCAAGAGTTAGAATAATAGAAGGAACTGGAAAGATCACTGTTAATGGTAAAGATTTAGATGATTTTTTTGGTGCTGAAACTTTAAAAGTTATTGTTAGACAGCCTTTAACCGTTACAAACACTTTAGATAAATACGATATTATAGCTAATGTTTGTGGTGGTGGTTTTTCAGGTCAAGCTGGTGCAATTCGTCTTGGTATCTCTAGAGCTTTAAATGAAGCAAATATTGAATATAGACCTACTTTAAAATCAAATGGATTTTTAACAAGAGATGCTAGAATGAAAGAACGTAAAAAATACGGACTTAAAAAAGCAAGAAAAGCTCCACAATTTAGTAAGAGATAATATGCTTTTTATGCAAAACTTATTAACCCTCAAAAGTTTTAAAACTTTTGAGGGTTTTGTTGATGTTTACGATTTGTATTTTAAAAACTCTATTCTTCAGTTGGTACCACACTTGCTGTAGTTGCCTGCCTACATATTTTCATGTCCGTGTCCTCCTGTATTAAAATATAAAGCATTTTGCTCTTGCTTTTATTATACAAGTAATATGCTAGTAATATACAAATTTTTGTTAAAAATCTCTCTACCCTTTTATAAATATTACCATGAAACACAAAAAGGTAATTGCAATTTGATACAATATATGATAAAATATTTTTACTTGAAATCATAAAAAGGGGATTTTTAAAAATGAATATCAATAACATTATTAATGCTGTACGGTGGGTAGTAGCCATCGTAGCGACTTTCATAGTCGCTATAGTAGTGGAAGCACTACGTTTATGTATGTTTCCAATTATTGCAATTCTCGCTTTAACAAATAAACGTCCTAAAATACGGCAGTTTCTAAATAAGAAACACTTATTAAGGATATTAGAAAAATGTTTGCCACCTTAGATTTCCTTTTCCCGGGCGAAAAAGCTGTTTTTCGCCCGGCTTTTTTTCATAATTATCTTCTTTTATAACACCATAATAACATTCCTTCACCATAAAGGTGAAGGAATCCGTAAAACTTTCAATACGTCGCTTATCACTCTCGCGACGCAATATGTTAGGAGTATTACTCCAAATGTCCTAGACAACCAAATAGTGTCTAATTTTTTATTTGCCAAGTTTTTGATACCTCTCCCTACACCTATTCCTAAAAGTGTAAGGATAATGTGAAAAATTCCTACGAATATACCAGCAATCATCGACCCTTCCGAAACTGACGCTGCTATAGCAGTCATTCCTGCGTCTATCATAATTGCAATATGCCAATGTATTATCGTTTCCGCTTCTAATTGTTGTTGTTTTTTTGATAAAATTATTTTTATTGCGATGGACATTAAAAGTCCATCTGATATGATTCTAAAAATTGATTCATAGGTGTCAGTCACAACACTTATTCCTGTATATGCTAAACATGCTATAATTGTTGCGATTGGTATTGTAAGACCAAAAATCTTCCATAGATTCCGCAATTTAAACTGTTCTAGAGAAAGCCCGACGCATATCATATCTAGACTTGCTATAAAAGCCACATATACATTATTCATAAGTCTCTCCTCCTTCTAGTTTTACAAATGCAATTTTGTTGGTTATTTATTATATCACATTTTTTAATAAAATCATACTATATATTCAATTATATTATTAGGAAAATATTTTTGCATTTGCTCTCTTAAATATTTTTCAGCCTCTTTTCTTACTTCTAACTTATAAGCATATTTTCCTCTTCCTCTACCTATCATAACTTCCTTATTATATAAATCTATTGCTTTAGGAAATGCTTCTTCATTTATTTTAGTATGCACATAACTATATGTCATAAAAATTATCTCAAAAAATGCCATTTTCTTTGATTTTTCAGATAATTCTTTATTTAATATCTGTATTAATTCTGTATAAAGATTCTTCCAATTTTCCAATAATATTACTGGTGCAATTAATATCCCTATTCTATAACCTGCCTCTACTAATTTATTTATTGCTTGTATTCTACCATGTAGCCTTGAAGTTCCAAATTCAACTTTATTTATTATCTCTTCTGGATTTACACTCATCCTAATTATAATTTTATTATTGTGATTTAATGGCAGTAAATCATTTACCATTTCAAATTTAGTTGGAAGAGTTAGTTTTCCTTTTTTAGTATTTGCAAAATTTTCTATTGTCCAAACTAGATTTCCAGTTATTGTATTCTCTAGTATCAAATCACTATTACTTCCGATCTCAAATGTTAATTCTTTTTCACTTTTTTCAGATGTTTTTATTATCTTTTCTAACATTTGTTCTCTGTTTACAAATAAACGTAAATATGCACATTTATTATAATTACATACTAAATAACAATACATACACATAGCTGTGCATCCTGATGATGTATATGGAACTAAATAATCTGAAGTTTTATGATTTTCAACAAATTTATGAGTTTTACGTATTCCTATTATTAAGTTTCTTTTAATATCTATAAATTCAGAATTTTTCTTTTTTCTCATTTCTTCTATATTGTTGTGGTTTTCTATAACTATTTGAGGTATATCTTGATATTTTTTTAATAGTTCTTGTCCTAGTTCATAATTCTTAATTTCCTTTTCATAATATATAGCTTTTGGATTAAACATTTTTATTTTCTCCTTTAATAATATTATGATTTACAATTATTTTGATTTTATTAATTTGTTTTCTAAAAAAATTAAAGAACCACATAAAATACAAAATTGTTTTTATGTAGTTCATATATAACAAATATTTTACATTGCTTGTTTAAATAATTCTATAAATTCTTCTTTTGAAACTTCTCTAGGATTTCCTGGCTTGCAAGGATCTTCCATTGCTTTTTCTGCAAGCATTTCTATGTCTTCTTCTTTACATCCTGTATCTTTTACTGTTTGTGTTATTCCAACAGACTTTGACAATTCAGATATTTTCCATACAAATGTATTTATAATATCTTGTTTATTTAAGTTTGCTGCATCTGTTCTACCAATTTGAATTAATATTTCTCTAAATCTTTCCCAAGCAATTTCTCCATTAAATCTCATTACTGTTGGAAGTAATATAGCATTTGCCATTCCATGTGGTGTATCATAAACTGCTCCTAACTGATGTGCCATTGAATGAACTATTCCAAGTCCAACATTTGAAAATCCCATTCCTGCTATATATTGTGCATATCCCATCATTTCAATTGCATGTTCGTCTTTATTATTTACAGCCAATGGTAAATACTCGAATATTAATTTAATTGCTTGCATATGAAACATATCGCTCATTACATTATGTGCTTTTGTTATATATCCTTCAATCGCATGTGTCAATGCATCCATTCCTGTATATGCTGCTAGCGATTTTGGCATTGATCCCATTAATTCTGAATCTATTATTGCTACAATTGGTATATCATTTGGATCTACACATACCATTTTTATTTGTTTTTCTTCATCTGTTATTACATAATTTATAGTTACTTCTGCTGCTGTTCCTGCTGTCGTTGGAAGTGCTATCAATGGCATACCTTTATTTATTGTATTTGATGCTCCATTTAATGATACTAAGTCTCTATTTGGATTTGTCATCAAAATTGAAATTCCTTTTGCCGTATCTATTGCAGATCCTCCTCCGACTGCTACTATTACATCTGCCTTGGCTCTTTTACATACTTTTACCCCATCTAGAACATTTTTAATTGTTGGATTTGCTTTTAAATCCGAAAATATAGTATATTTAATTTCTGCATCATCTAATACTTGCATAACTTTTTGAGTTACACCTACTTCTATCAATGCTTTATCTGTTACTAATAATATTTTGCTGAATCCTCTCTTTTTAATTTCTTGTGGTAATTCTTCTCTTGCACCTTTACCAAAATACGATGTTTCATTTAAAATAAATTTCGTACTCATGTTTTTTCCTCCTTGTTTTTTAATATATACATATTATATATAAAATTACATTTAGTTTCAATATTTTTTTAATTTTATTGCAATTTAATAAGAAAATAACATGAGTAATCTATATTTATTGAGAATTGATATATCCTCCTAAACCATCTAAATTAAAATATGTCGACGGAATATTGCCAACTATTACATTTTCCACTAGTAAAAATTGATTAGAAATTTTTTCGTCTATGTTTTTATATGATGATAATATTTGAACATTGCAGTCTATTTGTAAATATACTCTATGTAAAGTCTGGTTAATACCTTTTTCTATAAATTCACTTCTTAAGTCTGTTTCCACATTTCCCAGTAAAACCACTTTTAATTTTACATTCGGTCCTATTCCTGAAAGTAAATCTATTCCTGTAAAACTTCCTATAGGAATACTAATTGAATTGTTTTCTGGTTTTTGAAATTCTTCTTGTATTTTATATGCAATATCTGAAATTATTAAATTAACTCTATACATATTTGTTTCTATCATAGAAACATTACCTTCTGAATCTTTTTCAACTGAAAACATAGAATCATAATTATAATTTTTCATTACTAATGTTGTTTGTTCATTTGAAATAAATGTTGCGACTTTTTTTGCCTCATAAATACTTACTTTTTCAAATATTGGATTTATATTGTTTAAGATTATTGCTGCAGTTTCAAAAGCAATTGTTAATATTATTATCATTTTACTTATTTTTTTTTTGTATTTGCCTTGCAATATTCTAAATCTTCTTCTTGAATATATTTTATGCATAGTTTGCCTCTACTTTTTTTATTTATTAAGCATATTATACATAACTTTCAACTGTTCTTAATGTTTTAGGTATATAAAGTTTCTCTCCTACATTTATTTTATTTGGTTTTTCTATTCCATTTACTCTTACAATATCATCTACAGTGCTTTTAAACATTTTAGCTATATTCCATAGGGTATCGTCTTTTTTTACTACATAAATTGCTACACTATAATCTTGTGGATCTTGCTCTTCATCTTCTGTAATTTCATCTATTATATCTAAATTTGTATTTTCTAATAATCCTATATTAAATAATAAATCAATATTACAATTTAAATTTCCATTTTCTATTTTACAATCACTTGATTTTATTTCAATTTGTGATTCTTCTTCTAATTTTTCAGCATCTGGAACATTTTCTAAATTAAATCCAAAAGGAAGTATTAAAGTTTTTGAATTTATTTCAGTCTCTAGTTCATCTGCATATGTTACTATAACATCTAGCTCTCCTTCATACATGATTCTCGTATTACTTTTTGTAGTTTTTGTAATTCTAGGATTTATGTCTATATCTAATATTTTATTTCCTGAAATTTCAGGGAAATTTATTTTATCATTTATGTTTATTGTTTCTTTTCTTTGCATTTTATTAGATATTGTTTTGACGCTTCTCTTATTAAATGTTAGATTTGAGCATGTGCTATATAAATCTTCTATTAAATTAATTTCTTTTTCCTCATAAGCTTGACATGAAAGTTCTATTTCAACTTCTACATATATTGAATGTTCTTCGATACTATTAGGTTTTATTATAATGTTTCTTATTTGATAACCTATATCACATATGCTAGTTTCTGAAATATTTTGGATGTCTATAAAACCTACTATTGGTAATTTTGTAATTATTGTAGCTATTTTATTTTCTTCAGTTAAATATATAATTTTTAATTCGATTTCTGCTTTTGCTAAAACTTTATTATAACTTATTTTTATATCTCTATCTACTATTTTGAGATTTGCTTTTAATATTTCTGCCAAATTATCTTGATTATTTATTGCTACTGTTTCTTTTATGTATGCCTTTGTTGATCCTTCTCCTATTAATGAATTGATTTTATATGTTGGTCTTAAAATTTGAATATTATTGTTACTTATATTACTTATTATTTCATTTTCTTCTCTACAATATACTTTTGCACTTGTGTCTAATGTTACTTTAATATTTATTTTTCTTCCATTTAATACTTTACATTCTATAGATTTTATACTTGTTTCTATTTCAGCTCTCATTTCTTGAGTGCAATCAGATAATACAAAATTTTCTGAAAAATCCAAATTTGTATTTATTCCTCTTACTTTATCTTCTGCACTTTCTGCTAAATACATTATATATATATTTATATTACCATCTATTCTGATTCTGCCATTCATTACTTCTTTTTTATATATACTTACTATTCCACTTGTATTTAATGTGTTTAATATATCTGGTTTAGAATCTGGTACTATCATATCCCCTTGTACAACTATTGTTTCTTTTTTTTCACATACTAGTTTGTTCAATATTAGTTTTTCTCTACTAACATCTACAACCATAAATTATCCCTCCTTAAATATATCTTTATCAAAATATATTTATAATAAAAGGATTTTATTACTTTTTTATTTTATTAATAATAATATTTTTATTTTTACAATTATATAAATTTTTTTTAATGTTTAATTTTGGGCTTTTTTGTAGAATCCTTTTTTTATATTTTCGTTTTGTTGTATTATGGATATTTTCAATTTTTTATATATTTTTATATTATAATTTTTTTATTGTTTATTCAATTACTTTTTGAGAGTAAATTTGTATTACATTTTTGAATATTAGTCTGTAATGAATTTAGCCTTTGGCTATTTCCATAAACTTTTAAAACATAATTTACTGGAGGTAAAAAAAATGGAAATTTCAATGGAAAAGCAGCTTCCTCAAGGAGAAAATACTAATAAAACTTGTGACTTAAAAGCATATCATTGTTGTACGGATTGCGAACATGCTCAAACCTGTCCATATTACGGAAAAGCGGCTACTTATTTTTCTGAAGATGGTATATCTGACAGATAAGTACTCTCAAAAAGGAGACGTGACCATCACGCCTCCTTCTTTAAAATTCCCACTTTGGTACATATTCTTCTTCATGTTCACCAAGTTCTTGAATATACCCATTTTCTATGTCTAATACATTATATATATAATTTTCAATTTCCATGTACTCATCTTTACTTAATTTCCTATTTATCTCCTGAAATTTTTCACTATTTTTTGCCTTATATGTAGGAAAATATTGAGCCATTATACTAATATAAATTTTTTTATTTAGATTTTCTTTTATCCATCTTAAAACTTCTTTACTATTTTGTATATTATTAGGTAGTACTAAATGTCTTATCATTAAACCTTTTAACATATTTCCTTCTTTATCAAATATTGGGTTTCCAACTTGTCTATACATTTCTTTAATAGATTTAGTCGCTATACTAAAATATTCTTTCACATTTGAGTATTTTTCTCCTAATTCATTATAAAAATATTTTAAATCTGGCAAATATATGTCTATATACCCATTAAGCATTTTTATTGTTTCTGTTGATTCATAGGCATTAGTATTATAAATAATTGGTAATTTTAAACCTTTTTTCTTTGCAATTTTAATTGCTTCAATTATTTGAGGTACGTAACTTGTAGGAGTAACCAAATTTATGTTTTGTACTCCTTTTTTTTGTTGTTGCATAAAAATATTTGCCAATCCATTTATTGAAATTTCTTTTCCTCTGCTTTTTTGACTTATCTCATAATTTTGACAATACACACAATTCATATTACAATTAGAAAAAAATATAGTTCCGAGAACCATTTTTTCCACTAATACACGGTTCTTCAAATTTATGAATAGAAAATAATGCAATCTTTATTGTATCTTTTGATTTACATCTTCCTGTTTTTCCAATATTCCTATTTATGCCACATCTATGTGGGCATATTCTACAATTTTCTAATTTTTCTAGCATATCTCTTCCTTTACTTATCATTTTGCATAAAATTAATAGCTCTTAATATTCCTAGTTTTCCATATTCGTATGTTAAACCTCCTTGCATGTATACAGTGTAAGGTTTACGAATTGGTCCATCACAACTAAGTTCTATTGTTGATCCTTGGGTAAATGTTCCTGCTGCCATTATTACTTTATCATCATATCCTGCCATTTCACTTGGCTCTGGAGTTACGCTACTATCTATAGGGGATGCTTTTTGAATTCCTTGACAAAATTTTATCATTTTTTCTTCACTGCCTAATTTTATTGTTTGAACTATATCTGTCCTTAATTCATTATATTTAGGCTCTACATCATATCCTAGCTTTTCTAACATTCTGCTTGCAAAAATCATTGTTTTGAGTGTATTTGCAACTACACTTGGTGCAAAAAACAGTCCTTTTAATATTAACGTATTTTGATTAAGTGAAGGTCCTATTTCTTTACCTATACCTGGTGAAGTTAATCTTTCAGCACATAATTCTATTAGTTTTTTTCTTCCTGCAATATAAGCTCCTCCTGTGGCAATTCCTGCTCCTAAATTTTTCATAAGAGACCCTACTATAATATCTGCTCCAACATCTGTTGGTTCTTTTTCTTCTACAAATTCCCCATAACAATTATCCACCATTATTATTACATCTTTATTTACTTCTCTTATAGAATTTATTACTTCTTCAATTTTTTTAATACTTAAACTTTTTCTTGTTGAATACCCTCTCGAACGTTGAATTTCTATTAATTTTACATCTTTTTTTGAAAGCCTTTCCTTTATTCTTTGTATATCAAAATTATCATTTATTAATTCTATTTGCTCATAATGTATCCCATATGTTTTTAGTGAACTTTGACTTTGTTTTTTTCCTATACCTATTACTGTTTGTAATGTGTCATATGGTGCTCCTGTTATACTAATCATTGTATCTCCTGGTCTTAATATTCCAAATAATGTTACTGCTAATGCATGTGTACCAGAAATTAATTGTATTCTAACTAATGCATCTTCTGTTTTTAATATATTAGCATATATTTCTTCTATTTTATTTCTTCCAGGTTCATCAATTCCATATCCTGTTGATGTATTAAAATGTATATCAGATAAATTACATTCTTGAAATGAATCTAATACTTTTTGACTGTTCTTTTCACATATTTTTTCTATATTTTCAAATATTGGTTTTAACTCTTTTTCTACTACATTTGATAATTCTAATATTTTTTGTTCTATTTGTATTTTATTCATTGCTATCCATTTCCTCTCTTAATTATAAAATTAAATATTCTATAATTAATAGTCTAATTTTTAAAATAAATAAGTCGCAATAGTTATTCCATTGCGACATGATTTCTTTATTAGTCTTGTGCATATGGTAAAACAGCAATATGTCTAGCTCTTTTTACAGCTAATGTTATATCTCTTTGATGTTTTGCACATGCTCCTGTTGTTCTTCTTGGTAAGATTTTTCCTTTTTCATTAACAAATTTTTTTAATTGGTCTGCATTTTTATAATCTAGTTCAAAATTTTTGTCACTACATAATATACATACCTTTTTTCTTTGTTTTCTAAATTTTGGGTTATAATCTTCATCATAATTTTTATTATTAAACTTTTTATTTTGTTTCTTGTCTGCCATGTTATATTCCCTCCTCTTATAATTAGAATGGTAGGTCATCGCTTGCAGATACATCGAAATCTGAACTACTTGTTGATTCTTGATTTCCAAATGATGTTCCAAATGTATTTTCAAAAGAATTTGCTGATGAATCACCATCTTTTTTACTATCTGCAAAATATGCTTCTTCAGCAATTACTTCTGTTACATAATGTTTTGTTCCCTTGTCATCATCCCATGTTCTTGTTTGTAATCTACCTATTATACCTACCTGTTGACCTTTCTTAAAGTATTTACTACAAAATTCTCCTAATTTACTCCATGCTACTATATTTATAAAATCTGCTTGTCTCTCTTCTCCTTGCCTAACAAATCTTCTGTTTACTGCTAGAGAAAATGATGATACTACTGTATTATTTGTTTGTGTGTATCTTGTTTCTGGATCACGTGTTAGTCTTCCCATTAATATTACTTTGTTCATTTTATCCACTTACCTTTCTTACTTTAAATATAAGGTCTATTCATATTTAATTTTCTTTTTTTACTACTATGAATTTAATAATTTCATCTGTTATTCTATAAATTCTTTCTAGTTCTTTTATAAATTCTGGTTTTGCTTCAAAGTTAAATAATACATAGTGTGCTTCCTTGTTTTTATTTATTTCATAAGCTAATTTTTTTAGTCCCATGTATTTTGTTTCTTCTACTTTACCATTTTCATTAATTAAACCTGTAAATTTGTCTTCTAAAGTTTTTAAACCTTCTTCATCAACACCTGGTTTAATAATGATAACACTTTCGTATTTATTCATTATTTTCCACCTCCTTTTGGATTATAACCCACACTTTAATGTGAGTAAGGATTTTACTTTCCTATTTTTAAAACATAAATATTTTACCACAAATATGCAAATTTAGCAAGTGATTTCTTATATCTTTTATTCTTATCTTGTAGGTTAGTCAATCATATGTCACACTTTTTTGAAAAATATATACTTTGAGCAC
>CAMMHE010000038.1 GCA_946496575.1 uncultured Clostridium sp.
TTCAATATTTTTTTTTCAATTTACATGTGACATATCTATTTTAAACCTATATTTAATATAGATTATTGATTTTTTTAAAATTAATGTGTACTATATTTATTATATATTTTTAAAGGGGGTAAATGAATGAATGATATTAAAATACTAATTGACGAACAATCAATTTATAAAAAGATAGATGAAATGGCATTACAAATTCAAAATGATTATAAAAATGAAGAAATAATTTTCTTATGTGTTTTAAAAGGGTCTTTTCCTTTTACTTGGGAACTTGGAAAAAGAATTAAAAATAATAATATTAGCTTTAAATTCATAGAACTTTCAAGCTATGGGGATTTATTTGAATCTTCTGGAAATATTCAAATTAAAAATGATATTTCTGATGATATTACAAATAAAAATATACTAATTTTAGAAGATATTATTGATACAGGTAACACTTTAAGCTTTTTAATAAATTATTTAAAATCTAAAAATGCTAAAAGTGTTAAAATAGCAACACTTCTTAATAAACCATCTAGGAGAATTATAGATATACCTGTTGACTATGTTGGCTTTACAATTGAAGATAAATTTGTACTTGGATTTGGTTTAGATTTAGAACAAAAATATAGAAATTTGCCTTATATCGGTTATATAGAAAATTAATATAGTAGCTATTTCCATTCAATATTTATATTCACTACTTTACCTGTATCTACTGCAAAAAATAATTTATTGGTTTCTTTAGATGTATATACATTTCTAATTGTATGATTTTTTCCTTCAAATGTACCTAAAAATGTATTTTGTGCTGTGCCTATTGGTGTCCACCCAATTCCACCTTTACATAAATATGTTTTTAGGTCATTTGTTCCTCCATATGAATATTGAATTGAATCTATTACAATTTCTGTACCATCATATGAATTTGCATTTTCAAAATCAAGATCTCTTGTTAATAGAACATATTCATTTTCATATGTTTTACCATTTGTAACATTTTGGCTAAATCTTATTAGATCTTCTATTGAGGTTATTTGAGTTGATTTCATCTGTATTTCTTGTTCTTCTTCTATTTTTTGTGTATGATATATTTTATTGTCTACTTCAATTCCTCTTATGTAATAAACGTTATTGGTTTGCTCGTTTATTACATATACATCTTTATAATCAGTAATATTAAAATCAGTATTTTTGTAATTTTGCTCAATTAATTTAAAATCTTCTCCAAAATTTAATGTAATATCTTCTAATTTACTTAAATCTATAACATAATATTTTTCATTATCTAAATTACTTTTTTGACTTCCTAATATACTCGTTACTTCTGGGTATTCCAATAAAATTGGAATTCTACCATTTTTATAGTCATACATTAATATTTTATCTTTAAGTAAATCAATATCATTATACATATTATTCAATTTTTTAATATCCATTGCATCTGTTGAATAATATACTAGCATCCCTGTAACTACTGCTAATACTATTATTGCAATAGTTAACATTATCATTGTTATTCCTTTTTCTCCATTTCTCTTATATACATCTAATATCATATTTTTTCTCCTTTGAATTTATATATTAAAATATAATATTTCAACCGTAATATTCTTATTATATCATTATATGTCACATATAATGATAACCCTATTAAAATCATAAAACCTATTAATGTAATAGTAGCTTCTGTTTCTATTTTTATTTTTTTTCTTCTAATTGCTTCTATTAATAATAATACAATTTTTCCTCCATCTAATGCAGGAATTGGCAATAAATTTGTTACTCCTAAAGATACAGATATTATTGATAATATATACAGATAATTCTGAAAATTGGTAGTTTGTGTTACTATTTGTGAAATTCCTACTGGTCCAGCCATTTGATCAATAGTTGCTCCTCCTGTAAATAAAACTTTGATACTTTCAAATAATGACATTATAAATTCTTGTGTTCTTATTCCTCCATAATACATTCTATTTAAAAAAGTGTCTTTACTTGGATCTACAAATTGTAAACCAATAGTTGATACCAATATAAAATATAAAACTATTCCGAAAATAATATTTACAAGTGCTCCTGCTATAACTATTCCTATTCTTTTAGGTATTGATGCATTTGAGAAAGCTCTTTTATCGTCTGACTCTTCACTTTCTCCTTCCATTTGCACATATCCTCCTAATGGAACAATTCTAAAAGTATATAATGTTTCTTTTCCTTGCTTTTTCCATATTGCTTTTCCGAACCCGATAGAGAATTCATTAACTTTTACCTTGAATAATTTTGCAATACTAAAATGCCCTAATTCATGTATTATTATTAAGAATCCTAATAAAAATATTATCTTTATAGCATTAATAATGAATGAAATCAAATTATTTTAACCTCCTGATTTTATCATTTTTTATAATATCTTTAACAAGAAATATGCAAATGGAGCTATAAATATTATACTATCTATTCTATCTAACATTCCACCATGCCCTGGTATTAGATTTCCGAAATCTTTTATATTTACATATCTTTTTATTGTTGATGCAGCAAAGTCTCCTATTTGCCCTATAATACTTAATGCTATTGTTATTATCGCAATTTGTAAATATGAATAACTTATAGCTGTATATGTGTTTATAAAAAATGTATATACAATTGTTGAAATTACTGCTCCTATTACTCCTGCAATACACCCTTCTATTGATTTTTTAGGACTTACACTACTAAATTTGTGTTTTCCAAATCTTTTACCTATTAGATAAGCAAAAACGTCTGTAGCCCATCCTGATAAAATAATATACCATATCAATATTTTTCCATCTTGCAAGCATGTTACCATTGTCATTGCACTTATAAAAAATATTACATATATAATTCCTGCAAATGTATATACTAGATCATTAAAATTAGTTTTCATATTTGTAATTATTATTTGCAAAAATAATATTATAAATATAATTGGAATACTAATTAAAAATACATTTCCATATAAATGTTCTGGTATTGTAGGAATTACCGCAATTAAAATACACATAAGATATAATATCCATTTTATAGGCTTTGATTTTTCAGACACTGCTTGTATATATTCATTAATTGCAATCAATGCAATTAATGCAAATCCTATACTTGTAATATATTTATTCCCTAAAACAATGATAACTACAACTAGCGGAAATCCAATTAATGCTGAACTTATTCTTTCTATATTTAAAGCCCTTTTTATGTTTTCTGATTTCATTATAAATTTTCTCCTTTTGATTTTATCTAACACATTTATTAATTCGCTCCAAATTTTCTTGTTCTCTTATTATATTCTTCTATTGCATCATCAAGGTCTTTTTCTGTAAAATCTGGCCAATTTTTTTGTATAAAATATAGTTCAGAATAGACAGACTGCCATGTTAAAAATCCACTTAATCGTATTTCTCCACTTGTTCTTATTATTAAGTCTGGATCTGGAATTTCAAATGTATACAAATATTTTTCTATCAGTTTTTCATCTATCTCTTGTGTAGATATTTTTCCTTGTTTTGCCTCTTCTACAATTGTTTTTATTGCGTCTTTTATTTCTGTTCTTCCACCATAATTTAATGCTATACTAAATGTAACCCCTGTATTTGATTTTGTTCTTTCCATACAATTTTTAATACTTTTTTGCATTCCCTTTGATAATGCTGTTATATCTCCTAAAATTTTTACTCTAATATTTTCTGTGTCAGCTCTTTTTGCATAATCATCTAAATAATTTTGTAAAAGAGTCATTAGTCCTTTTACTTCTTCCTCTGATCTTTTCCAGTTTTCAGTAGAAAATGCATATACTGTTATATATTTTAGTCCTATTTTATTTGCATATCTAACTATTTTTTCTAATGTTTTTGCTCCTTCTTTATGACCATATCCTGCAGTTTTTCCTAGTTCTTTTGCCCATCTTCTATTCCCATCCATTATTATTGCAATATGTGTTGGTAAGTTATTTTGATTATCTTGCATTTTTTTCATTCCTTTTTATTTATTTCTATTTTCTATATATATTGCAAGTTCTTTTATAAATTCACCCTTTTCATTATAGGTTTTTGCAATATTCACTGCTTCTTTTGTTAACTCTTGTAACATTTCTTTTGCCTTATTTATTCCATATTTCGTAACATATGTACATTTTCCTTTTTCTGCATCATTTCCCACTGGTTTTCCTAAAATTTTTTCTTCGCCTTCAAATGACAAAATGTCATCTTTTATTTGAAATGTAAGTCCTATAATTTCTGCATATTTTGTTATTTTTTCTAAATCTTCATTAGGTGCTTCTGATAAAATCGCTCCTATTCTCGCAGAGGCTCTTAAAATAGCACCTGTTTTATTTTTATGCATATATTCCAAATAGTCTGATGAAATTGCCTTTCCTTCATATTCTGTATCTACATATTCCCCTGCAATCATTCTATCAGTTGCAATTGTCATTTCATTAAATACCATTATCTTTTTTAGTCTTTCTGTTTCATTTTGCTCTTTTAAAATATCTCCTGAAATTACTTTATATGCTTTATTCAGTAAAGCATCACCTGCTAAAATAGCTGTTGCCTCATTAAATTTTTTATGATTTGTTGGTTTTCCATGCCTAAAGTCATCATTATCTATTCCAGGTAAATCATCGTGAATTAGTGAAAAATTATGTATCATTTCCATAGCTACTGCATATGGTAAATATTTATTATAATTTTCGTTAAATATTTTATATACACTTAACATTAATATTGGTCTTAATCTTTTTCCTCCTGCCATCAAACTATATTCTATTGATTCATTTAATTTTTTTTCTGGGCATTCCTGTTTATATAAATATTTTTCTAGTTCAAGATTTATTATGTTTTGATATTCTTTTAATTCTATTTTAAAATCCATTTTATAGTTTTTGCTAAATAAATTTAGCAATTCCCCTTTCTTTTAGATAAGTATATATTTAAGTATATTACACATTCATTATGTCCAATTCCTTATTTGATAATATTTTATCTACTTCTTCTATTTTTGAATCAGTCAATTTTTGTATTTCTGTTTCTGCTATTTTTAAATCATCTTCTGTTATTTCACTTCTTTTTTGCATTGCTTTGAATTCATCTAGTCCATCGCGTCTTGCTCCTCTTATAGATACTCTTGCTTCTTCTGCTATTTTTCTTATTTCTTTTACTAAATCTTTTCTTCTTTCTTCTGTTAATTCTGGGAAATTTAATCTTATTACTTTTCCATCATTATTTGGATTAATTCCTATATCTGAAGCTAAAATTGCTTTCTCTATTTCTTTTAAACAGCTTATATCCCATGGTTGTATTACTATTAGTCTAGCTTCTGGTACTGAAATTGCTGCAACTTGGTTTATTGGAGTTGGCACTCCATAATAATCGATCTTAATTTTATTTAATATTGATGGATTTGCCCTCCCAGCTCTTATTTCTCCTAATTTTTCTGAATATACATTTATTGTTTTTTCCATTCTTTCTTTTATTTTTGAATAATCCATTATTAATCACTTTCCTTTCCTCTTATAAATTTACTTATAATTATGCTTTATCTTACTATTGTTCCTATTTTTTCACCTTTTACAGCTTTTACTATATTATCTGGATTAGAAATACCAAATACTTGTAATGGTATATTATTATCTTTGCATAATGCTGTTGCTGTCGAATCCATTACCTTTAAATCTTTACTTAATACATCTGCATATGATATTTCATCATATTTTATTGCTGTTTCATCTATTTTTGGATCTGCTGAATATACTCCATCAATATTTTTTCCAAGTAATATGACATCAGCTTCTATTTCTGCTGCTCTTAATGCTGCTGCAGTATCAGTTGTAAAATATGGATTTCCTGTTCCGCATGCAAAGATTACAATCCTTCCTCTTTCTAAATGTTTTGCTGCTTTCCTTTTTATAAATGGTTCTGCCATTTCTCTCATTTCTATTGCTGTTTGAACTCTTGTAAACATTCCCCTTGCTTCTAATGCATCTTGTAGAGCTAATGAATTCATTGTTGTAGCAAGCATACCCATATAATCCGCTGTAGTTTTTTCCATTTGTTCTCCATTTCGTCTTCCTCTCCAGAAGTTTCCTCCTCCAACAACTATTGCTACTTGAACTCCTAATTCTGATACTTCTTTTATTTTATCGCAAATGTCTCCCAATGTTGTTATGTCTATCCCTGTTCCTTGCTTTCCAGCTAAAGCTTCGCCACTTAATTTTAATAATACTCTCTTGTATTTGACTTCTGACATTAAAGTTCACTCCATTCTATTTTATTTTCCGCTACATTGTATCATAAATTTTAAAAAAATACAGTAGTTTTACTGTATTTTTTTATTTGTCTTAAATTTAAAGTTTCACTTTAATTTTAAATAGTTCTATATCTTATACATTTTCTTTTATGTAGTCTACTACATCTCCTACTGTAACTACTTTTTCTGCATCTGCATCTGGTATTTCTATATCAAATTCTTCCTCTAATGCCATTATTAATTCTACTATATCTAGAGAATCAGCCCCTAAATCATCTATGAATGATGCTTCCATTGTAACAGTATCTTCGGCTACTCCTAATTGTTCTACAATTATTCCCTTTACTTTTTCAAATACTTCTTCTGAACTCATTTTATAAGTTCACCTCCTCTCAAGTTTATTAAAATATATTTTCCAGTATTTTTTATAATCTGTAACATTTATATTATATGTTTTACTATTTGTCAAGTACAATATTAAAATATTTATTTTTTTATACTGGTTGTTCAAATTCTTCTATCATTCTCTCTACAGCTTTGTTTTTTACAAATTGTTCCGCTTGTTTTATGGTAAACTCAAATAATATTTCATCACTACTTCCATGAGCCTTTACAACAGGCTTTTTTACTCCTAGAAATAATGCTCCACCATATGACTTATAGTCCATTGCTTTTCTTAAACTATTTATTATTGGAAGTGATGGTAAGGCACATATTTTTGTAAATAAATTTTTCTTTATTCCTTCTGTTAATGATGTTTTTACAAATTTACCTAATCCTTCTGTTGTTTTTAAAAATACATTTCCTGTAAATCCATCTGTTACTATAGCATCTATTTTTCCTGAAAATGCATCTCTTCCTTCAACATTTCCTACAAAATTAATTCCCAATTGTTCTGATTTTTCTTTTAATAATTTGTATGATTCTCTTACTAATTCATTTCCTTTTGTTTCTTCTGTTCCTATATTCAATAATCCTATTGCTGGCTTTTCTATTCCAAATGTATTGCGTAAATATATTGTAGACATTTGTGCAAATTGTAACAAATTAATTGGTTTGCAATTTGTATTTGCTCCTGAATCTATTAATAGCAATCTACTTTTATATGCTGGTAATATTCCTGCTATTGCTGGTCTATCTATCCCTTTTATTCTTCCTACTAATAGTGTTGCTCCTGCTAATAGTGCTCCTGAATTTCCAGCAGATATAAATACATCTCCTTCATTATTTTTTAACATATTAAAACCTACTACCATTGAAGAGTCTTTTTTATGCTTTATAGCATCTGTTGGTCCATCTTCCATTTCTATGGCTTGCATTGCATTTCTAATTTTTAATCTATCTGATATTTCTTCTAGTTCTCTTCCAAAAAATTCTTTTATTTTACTACGTATTACTTCTTCTTTTCCTATTAAAATTACTTCTGCTTCTACTTGGTTTATTGCTTTTACTGCTCCTTTTATATTTGCATCTGGTGCATTATCTCCACCCATAGCATCTAATAATATTTTCATTTTGAATTCTTCCTTCCTGATTATTATTATTGTTATATTATTTTTAATATACATATTTTATTATTGTTTTTATAAAAAAGCAAGCATTTTACTATTTTATTTAAAAAAAAGAAGATTCTTGAATAAGAACCTTCTTTTTTTAATATTTAATTCATATTTTAATTAAGCTAATATATCAGCTACAACTCCTGAACCAACTGTTCTTCCACCTTCACGTATAGCAAATCTTAATCCTTTTTCTATAGCTATTGGTGTAATAAGTTCGATTGTCATAGAAATATTGTCTCCTGGCATTACCATTTCCGTTCCAGCAGGTAATTCTATAACACCTGTTACGTCTGTTGTTCTAAAATAGAATTGTGGTCTATATCCATTGAAGAATGGTGTATGTCTTCCACCTTCTTCTTTAGTTAATACATAAACTTCAGAAGTGAATTTTGTATGTGGATTTATTGTTCCTGGTTTGCATAGAACTTGACCTCTTTCAATGTCTTTTCTATCAATACCTCTTAATAATACACCTATATTGTCTCCAGCTTCTGCTTGGTCTAATAATTTTCTGAACATCTCTACACCTGTAACAACTGTTTTTCTTCTTTCAGCTGTAAGACCTATAATTTCAACTTCGTCTTGAAGTTTAACAATTCCTCTTTCTACTCTACCTGTAGCAACTGTTCCACGTCCTGTTATTGTAAATACGTCTTCTACTGGCATTAAGAATGGTTGATCAACTGGTCTTTCTGGTGTTGGGATATAGCTATCTACTGCATCCATTAATTCTTTCATTGGTGCATATACTGGATCATTAGGATCTGTAGCTGTGCTTTCTAATACTTTTAAAGATGATCCTTTTATTACAGGAATTTCATCTCCTGGGAAATCATAGCTTGATAATAAATCTCTAACTTCCATTTCTACTAATTCAAGTAATTCTGGATCGTCAACCATATCACATTTGTTTAAGTAAACAACAATATATTTTACTCCTACTTGTCTTGCTAATAATATATGCTCTCTTGTTTGAGGCATTGGACCATCAGCTGCTGATACTACTAATATAGCACCATCCATTTGTGCAGCACCTGTAATCATATTTTTTACATAGTCTGCGTGACCTGGACAGTCAACATGTGCATAGTGTCTATTTTCTGTTTCGTATTCTACATGTGCTGTATTAATTGTGATTCCTCTTGCTTTTTCTTCTGGTGCTCCATCGATTTGATCATAAGCTGTGTATTGAGCTTTACCTAATAATCCTAAATATTTTGTAATAGCCGCTGTTGTTGTTGTTTTACCATGGTCAACATGTCCGATTGTACCAATGTTAACATGTGGTTTTGTTCTTTCAAATTTTGCTTTTGCCATTTGAAAATTCCTCCTTAAATTCTAGTTAACTAATGAATTAATCTATAAATATATAATAGGTATACTTTTTGTTTATTCATTAGTTACATTTTTTATTTTTTTAAATTTAATAACTTTATTATAAGTTTTACACAAGCATTTTACACTATTTTTAGTGAAAATGCAAGTGTTTTTCTAAACTTTATTTAAAGTTATATATATTATTTCACATAGTTTATTATTCTTCTTTTTTAGCTCTTGAACTAACTATTGCTTCAAGTACTGATTTTGGTACTTCTTCATAATGAGATGGTTCCATTGCATATGTGCCTCTTCCTTGTGTTTTTGAACGTAAGTCTGTGGCATAACCAAACATTTCTGATAATGGTACAAATGCATGTATTTCTTGCATTCCATCATTTGCATCCATTCCTTCCATTCTTCCACGTCTTGAGTTTACATCTCCTATAACATCTCCCATATATTCTTCTGGAACTGTTATATCAACTTTCATTATTGGCTCTAATATAACTGATTTTGCTTGTTTACATCCTTCTTTAAATGCCATTGATGCAGCTATTTTAAATGCCATTTCTGAAGAGTCAACTTCATGGTAAGATCCATCTACTAATGATACTTTGAAGTCAATTACTGGGTAACCTGCCAAAATACCACTTTCAGCTGCTTCTCTCATTCCTTGTTCAATTGGTTTGATGTATTCTTTTGGAACAGCTCCTCCAACAATTTTGCTTTCAAATTCGATTCCTTTTCCTGGTTCTAGTGGTTCCATTTCAAACCATACGTCTCCGTATTGTCCTTTACCACCAGATTGACGTATAAATTTACCTTGTACTCTTACTTTATTTCTGATTGTTTCTTTATAAGCAACTTGTGGTTTTCCTACGTTACATTCAACCTTGAATTCTCTTTTTAATCTATCAACTATTATGTCTAGATGTAATTCACCCATACCTGCTATAATTGTTTGACCTGTTTCATGGTTTGTATAAGCTTTAAATGTTGGATCTTCTTCTGCTAATTTTGATAATGCTATACCCATTTTTTCTTGAGCAGCTTTATCTTTTGGTTCAATTGCTATATCTATAACTGGCTCTGGAAATTCCATTTTTTCAAGTATTATAGGATGGTTTGGATCACATAAAGTATCTCCTGTTGTTACTTCTTTTAATCCTACTGCTGCTGCTATATCACCTGAATAAACTTTTTCAATGTCTTCTCTGTGATTTGAGTGCATCTGCAATATTCTTCCTATTCTTTCTTTTTTGTCTTTACTTGAATTTAAAACTGTTGAACCTGTTTCTAATACTCCTGAATAAACTCTAAAGAAACATAATTTTCCAACAAATGGGTCTGTTGCAATTTTGAATGCTAATGCTGCAAATGGTTCTGAATCAGATGTTTTTGCCTCTGTTTCTTGTCCATCTAATGTTTCACCTTTGATATGTGGTATATCTAATGGTGATGGCATATAGTCAACTATTGCATTTAATAGTTCTTGTACACCTTTATTTTTATATGAAGAACCACATGTTACTGGAACTATTTTATTTGCGATTGTTCCCATTCTTAACCCTTTTTTGATTTCTTCTTCAGAAAGTTCTTCGCCTTCTAAATATTTCATCATTAATTCTTCATCTTGTTCTGCAGCTGCTTCTATCATTGCTGTTCTAAATTTATTAGCTTCTTCTACCATATCGGCTGGTACTTCTTGCTCTTCTATTTCTTTTCCTAGATCATCTTTGTGTACAAATGCTTTCATTTTTATTAGATCTACAATTCCTTGGAACCCATCTTCTGCTCCAATTGGCAATTGAATTGGAATAGCATTTGCATGTAATCTATTTTTTAGCTGGTCAACACATAACATAAAGTTTGCTCCAACTATATCCATTTTGTTTACATATACCATTCTTGGTACATGATATTTATCAGCTTGTCTCCAAACTGTTTCTGTTTGTGGTTGAACTCCACCTTTAGCAGCTAATACTGTGACTGCTCCATCAAGTACTCTTAAAGATCTTTGAACTTCTACTGTAAAATCAACGTGACCTGGTGTATCTATTATATTAATTCTGTTATCTTTCCAGAAACATGTTGTTGCAGCAGATGTAATTGTGATACCTCTTTCTTGTTCTTGTTCCATCCAGTCCATTGTAGCAGCACCTTCGTGAACTTCACCTATTTTGTGTGTTTTACCTGTATAGAATAATATTCTTTCTGTTGTTGTTGTTTTTCCTGCATCTATATGTGCCATTATTCCTATATTTCTTGTTCTTTCTAATGGGTATGCTCTTCCTGCCATTTTTTTATTCTCCCCCCTCTAAATTTTACCACTTGTAATGAGCAAATGCTTTATTTGCTTCTGCCATTCTATGTGTGTCT
>CAMMHE010000039.1 GCA_946496575.1 uncultured Clostridium sp.
AAGTCTTTAACTTTACGAAAAGTATTTTTTAAAAAATTTTGTATTTTATAATGTTTTAATCTATTATTGTCTATTATTATATATAATATATATTTTTTTAATATTTATAAAAAGATAATTGTATTTTATGCATTTTATTGTTATAATCTAAAAAGAAATTTTTCGTAAAGTTAAAGACTTAATGAAAAAATGGAGGTAAACAAATGCTAAAAAATATAAAAATAAGTAGACAAAACAAAGGAATAACATTAATAACACTAGTAATAACAATAATAGTATTATTAATATTATCAGGAATAACAATAGGAGCAATAACAGGAGAAAATGGAATAATAAAAAATGCAGGGAAAGCAAAAGAGCAATCAGAAATAGACAATGAAAAAGAAATAATAAATGTATCAATAATACAAACAATGTCAAGAAATAGATATGGAGAAATAGAAGAAAAAGAATTCCAAGAAAGTATAGATGATAACAGTGGAGAAAATAAAGCAAAAGTAGAAGAAGATGGAGAATACTTTATAGTAGAATTCATAAAAAGTGGAAGATATTATAAAGTAGATGGAGAAGGAAAGATAGAAATATTTGAAACATATGAAGACACAACACCAGGAGAATTAGCAACAGAAATAGAAGAAGATGAAAATGGAAATAAAACAACAGTATATAAAATAGAAAGTATAGAAGATTTAGTAGTATTTTCGATGATGACAAATGGAGGAAACAAAGAATTAGGGATAAGTGTAAATTATTTCATAAATAATAAAGTAATATTAGAAAGAACATTAGATTTCAAATCAAAATATTCATATAGTGATTATACAACAACAAAATATGGAGATTTAAACAAAGATGGAAAAATAGAAGACTTAAAAACAGAACTAACAAAAACAGAAGAGGGATGTATAGGATTTACACCAATGAATAGATTTGGAGGAATCTTTGATGGACAAAATAATGAAATACAAAACATATATATGTATAATGGCACAGAAAAAAAGATTATAGCGTTTTTTGCATCAGGTTATTCTGCTAATACTATAGAGAATTTAAGCATAACTGGTACAATAATCAACAAAGCTTGGCATGCAGGAGGAATTTTTGTAGGAAATAGTGGGAGCAAAATAATAAATTGTAAAAATTATGCAGATGTAACAGGACATAATATGGCTGGAGGAATAAGTCTAGGAAATGTATCTATAATAGAAGGCTGTGAAAATTATGGGAATATAACAATGATAGGTGCAGAATATTCATATTCAGGGGCAGGAGGAATAATGGGAAATGCAAATGGATCAGTAAAACAGGACGTAATTATAAAAGATTGCATAAATTATGGAGATGTAAAAGCAATAGAAGTAAGCAAGGAAAGAAGTGGAGGCATACTAGCATATGGAGCATATGTACAAATAATTAATTGTATAAACAAAGGAAAATGTGATGCAGGAATAGTAACATGCATAAACAATCATGAAGGTAATAATATAATTAATTGTTATAATTTAGGAGAATGTACAAGTGGAATTATAAATGAATATGCTGGTGGTGCCTGGACAAATATATTAGAGTTAAATATACAAAATTGTTATAATTTAGGAAAAGCAGAAAATGGTATATTAGGAAGCATAGGTAGAATAGCAGAACAAATAACTTTAAATATAGAAAATTGTTATACAGCAGGAGAAAGTCAAAAAGCAATAATAGGAATAATTAATTCAGAAGAGGATATTACAATAACTAATATAAAAAACACGTATTATGACAAAAGTGAAGCTACAAGTGTAGGAGTAGAATTAGAAGGAATTACGGGAATTGATTCAATAAAAAATAATAATGAATTAGTAGATATTTTGAACAATAATATTGGAGAAAACACCAATTGGAATAGATGGAAATTAGGTGAAGATGGTTATCCAACTTTTGAATAATAATGATTTGTAAAAGATACTTTAGTTATGAGTATCTTTTTTGTGCATACAAAAATATTATATAACTATTAAAAAACAATTGAAAAGTTAGTAAATTATGTTATAATACATTAATAGAGTAAAAATTATAAAGGAGGATATATTAGAAAAAACTAATATAAGCTAGTAAAGATGGAAGATAAAAGAATATTAACAGGTGATAGACCAACAGGGAGGATGCATATAGGACATTACTTTGGGTCACTAAAAAATAGAGTAAAAATGCAAGATGATTACGAAACCTATATAGAGATAGCTGATGTACAGGCATTGACAGACAATTTTAATAATCCAGAAAAAGTTAGAAAAAATGTTAAACAAGTAATGATTGATTATTTATCAGTGGGAATAGATCCAGAAAAATCAACAATATTTATTCAATCTATGATACCAGAAATTGCAGAATTAACAATTTATTACTCAAATCTAGTTACACTAGCAAGATTAGAGAGAAATCCAACTGTAAAAACAGAAATTGCTCAAAAAAGAGAACTATTTGGGGAAAGTGTAACATATGGATTTTTGGGATACCCAGTGAGTCAAGCAGCAGATATCACAATATTTAAAGGAGAACTTATTCCAGCAGGAGAAGATCAAGAACCATTAATTGAACAATGCAGAGAAATAGTAAGAAAATTCAACAATATATATGGAGAAATTTTAAAAGAACCAGAAATAGTGCTATCTAAACAAAAAAGAATAAAAGGGTTAGATGGAAATGAAAAAATGGGAAAATCTTTAGGAAATGCAATATATTTATCAGACAAACCAGAAGATATAACTAAAAAAGTAATGGGAGCAATAACTGATCCTAACAGAATAAAAAAAGATGATTTTGGAAATCCTGATATATGTATGGTAGCATATTATCATAATTTATTTTCTTCAGAAGAAGAATATAAAATAGTATGCAAAGAATGCAGAGAAGGAAAACGTGGTTGTGTAGCATGTAAAAAACAACTTGCACAAAATATAATAAAAAAATTAGAACCAATAAGAGAAAAAAGAAAATATTATGAGGAAAGACCAGAGCTAGTAGATAAAATATTATTAGAAGGAACAAATAAAGCAAAAAAAGTTGCAAGGCAAACAATGTCAGAAATAAAAAATGCTATGAAGCTTAATTACTTTGAATAGAGTAAAAGAATTAATATAAGTTAGGAGAATACAATGTTTACAGATTATGTTAAAATTTTAATAAAATCAGGAGATGGAGGAGATGGAGCAGTAACTTTTAGGAGAGAAAAATATGTTGCAGCAGGAGGTCCAGATGGTGGAGATGGTGGAAATGGCGGAAATATATATTTTAAAGTTGATGCGAACTCAAATACATTAATTGATTTTAGATATAATAAAAAATACAAAGCACAAAATGGAGAAAATGGAAGTGGAAATAATTGCTATGGAAAAAAGGGAGAAGATTTATATATAAATGTGCCTATAGGAACTATAATAAAAGATGCTGCTACAGGAAAAATAGTAGCAGATTTATCACAAAAAGGACAAGTTGAGCTAATTCTAAAAGGTGGTCGTGGAGGAAAAGGTAATTCACATTTTGCTACAGCAACAAGGCAAGTTCCAAGATTTGCACAAGGGGGAGAAAAAGGTGAAGAAAAAGAAATAATATTAGAACTAAAACTTCTTGCAGATGTAGGATTATTAGGATTCCCAAATGTAGGAAAGTCAACTTTTTTATCTGTAGTTACATCAGCAAAGCCTAAAATTGCAAATTATCATTTTACAACAATTAATCCTAATTTAGGAGTAGTAAAAACAAAAAATGGAGAAAGTTTTGTATTAGCAGATATACCTGGAATTATTGAAGGAGCAAGTGAAGGTATTGGACTCGGAATACAATTTTTAAGACATGTAGAAAGAACTAGATTATTATTACATGTAATAGATGTTTCAGGTACAGAAGGACGAGATCCTGTACAAGATTTTTATACAATAAATGAAGAACTAAAAAAATATAGTGAAAAGTTAGCAAAACGCAAACAAATAATAGTTGCAAATAAAATAGACATAATGCAAGATGAAAATAATCTAAAAAAATTAGAACAATTAGCAGACAAAGAAGAAATAGAATTATTTAAAATTTCAGGAGTCACAGGTCAAGGAATAGATAATTTAATAAATAGAGTGGCACAAATACTAAAAGAATTACCAAAGGAAGATTTAACTGAAGGTGAAGAAAAAATAGTCTATACATTAGAAGATAAAGAAGAATTTACGGTAACTAAACAAAAAGAAAAATTTATAGTAGAAGGAAAGGCAGTTTATAGAATTATGAGCAGAGTAAACATGGACGATAATGAATCTATATATTACTTTCATAAATGCCTAGAAAATACTGGAATAAATGCAAAATTAAAAGAAATGGGAATAAAACAAGGAAACATTGTAAAAATGTTAGACTGGGAATTTGAGTGGTATGAATAATTCTAGAAATAGATAATAGAAAATGTTATAAAAAATAATAGGAGAAATCGCATGGAGATTGAAGAAAACAAAATAACAAGTCCAGAATTAAAAGATAGCCAAGAAGAAACATTAGAAAACTCATTAAGACCACAAACATTAGACGAATATATTGGGCAGACAAAAGTAAAAGAAAATATGAAAATATATATAGAGGCAGCTAAAAAAAGAGGCGAGCCTCTTGACCATTGTCTTTTTTATGGACCACCAGGGCTTGGAAAAACAACCCTTTCAAATATAATATCAAATGAAATGAATTCAAATATAAAAATAACATCTGGACCAGCAATTACTAAACCAGGAGATTTAGCAGCTATATTAACCAGTTTATCAGAATATGATGTATTATTTATAGATGAAATACATAGATTAAACAAAAATGTAGAAGAAATACTTTACCCAGCATTAGAAGATTTTACATTAGATATTATTTTAGGAAAAGGACCTAGTGCAAAATCAATTAGAATAGACTTACCTAAATTTACATTAATAGGTGCAACAACAAAAGCTGGATCATTAACAGCACCATTAAGAGACAGATTTGGAATAGTACATAAATTGGAATTATATACACCAGAAGACTTAAAAAAAATAGTTAAGAGATCAAGTAAAATATTGGGAGTAGAAATCGAAGAAAAAGCATCAATGGAAATAGCGATGCGTTCACGAGGAACTCCAAGAATAGCAAATAGATTATTAAAAAGAATAAGAGATTATGCGGCTGTTTTAGGAGATGGAAAGATATCATTAGAAATAGCAAAAGTAGCATTAAACAAATTAGAAATTGATGAATTAGGATTAGATGAAACAGACAGAAAAATACTAGAAATTATGATAAAACAATATAATGGAAGACCTGTAGGAATAGAAACATTAGCTACGACATTAGGAGAAGAAGTTGATACTGTAGAAGACGTATATGAACCATTTTTAGTGCAAATAGGATTTATAGCTAGAACGCCAAGAGGAAGAATACCACTTCCACCAGCATATGAACTTTGGGGACGTTCTTCGAAGTTCAAACAGTCTTAAATATCTAAGAATTAAATAATTAAATAATTGAATAAAATGAAAAATATATTTTAAGCGAATTTTAAGCAAGTATTTTAAATTTTTAAAAGTTTAGAATAATAAAACATGGGATAAAAAATGGGGGCAAAAATCGAATAAAAATAAGGAGGTTTTTGCATGCCAAGAGATGCTAGAAATAATATTCATTCAAACTTTTTCCATGTAATGATACAAGGTATAAATAAGGAATATATTTTCGAAAAAGAAATTGAAATAAAGACATATTTAAAATATCTAAAACAGAAACTAGAACATAAAAATTTACTAATAATATCATATTGCATTATGAACAATCATGCACATTTTTTAGTATATACAAAAGATATTATGGAAATTTCCAAACTAATGAGTCAAGTAAATACTAGATATGCCATGTTTTATAATAAAAGGCACGATAGATGTGGATTTGTTTTTAAAAATAGGTATAAGTCAGAAGAAATTTTAACTTATTCACATTTAATAAGCTGTATTAATTATATTCATAATAATCCAGTAAAAGCAAAAATGTGTAAAGAAAAGGGAGACTATAAATATTCAAGTTATAATGAATATAAGGACAAAACTTTTTTATTAAACATAAATCTAGTGAGACAAATTTTGGAAAGATATAATATTATGATAAGTACTATTTTAGATGGAAAATATGAATCATATAAATTTATAGAACATATTGAAATAGAAAACAAGAAGGAGAAAACTAAAAGAATATTAGATGAATTTCTTAAAGAAAATAAAATTAAACATATAGATCAAATCGTAAACAATAAAAAATACTTAAAAAAATTATCAAATATAATGTATATTGAAAACGGTTTCACACAAAAAGAAATAGGGGAAATATTAGGTATAAGTAGATTAAGAATCCATAGAATCATACATGAACTTTGAGGAACGTCCCCAAAGTTCAGAAAGGGAGCAAATTTATGGAATGGACTCAAGAACAAAGCCAAGCAATATATGAAAATGGTAGTAATATATTAGTTGCAGCAGCAGCTGGTAGTGGAAAGACAGCAGTGCTAGTTGAAAGAATAATTAATAAAATTATAAATGAAGATGTTGACATAGACAAACTATTGGTTGTAACGTTTACAAATGCTGCAGCTTCAGAAATGCGTGAAAGAATATTAACTGCAATTTACAAAAAGATAGAAGAGACGGATAGCTTAAAAGAAATAGATAAATTGCAAAGACAGATAACACTTATAAGCAAAGCAAGTATTTGCACAATAGATTCATTCTGCCTGGATGTGATAAAAAACAATTTTTATGAAATAGGTATTTCACCAAATTTTAGAATAGCAGATACTGCTGAAATAGAACTATTAAAACAAGAAGTGCTAGAAGAGCTTTTTGAAGACAAATACGAAGAAGAAGATAAAGATTTTGTGAATTTGATACATACATATACAACATATAAAGATGATACAACATTAAAAGAAATTATTTTAAAAATATATAATCAAATACAAAGTAATCCATTTCCAAGACAGTGGATCAATGAAAAAATAGAGAAATTTAATATAACAGACTTAAAACAAGATTTTAGTCAATCAGATTGGGGTAATATTATTCTAAAAGATATTGAAGAAGAAGTGATAGATTGCCAAAAGATTTTACAAAAGGAACTAAAAGAGCTAAAAAAATACCAAGAATTAACAAAATATTATCAAACAATAGCAAATGATATAGATCAATTAGAAATATTGAAGACAAATCTAAATTGTTGGGATAAATCTTATATAATAAATCAAAATTTAGAATTTATAACATGGCCACGAGACTCAAAATTAACTATAGAAGAAAAGGAAATAGCAAAAAATATTAGAGATAGTGTAAAGAAAAAATTAAAGAAAAAAACAGACAAATATTTAGTATTTACATCAGAAGAAGCAAATCAAGATATTTATGATATGTATGAAAAATTGAAATCATTAAAGGAATTAATATTTGAATTTGAACAAAGACTAATAAAAGTAAAAGAAGAAAAAAATATACTTGACTTTAATGATATAGAGCATTTTGCTTTAAACATATTAGTAAAACAACAAAATGGGCAAATTGAGCAAACAGATATAGCAAAAAAATATCAGCAAAAATTTATAGAAATTGCAGTAGATGAATACCAAGATAGCAACTTAATACAAGAATATATTTTAAAAGCAATTTCAAATAAACATAATATGTTTATGGTGGGAGATGTAAAACAAAGCATTTACAAATTTAGACAAGCACGACCAGATTTATTTTACGATAAATATAATACATATAAATTAAAATCGATAAAAAGAGAAAATGATGATTTAAAAATACAATTATTTAAAAACTTTAGAAGCAGAAAAAATATTTTAGATTTTACAAATATATTATTTGACAATCTAATGGCAGAAGATCCATGGGAAATAGAATATAACAAAGAAGAATATTTAAATTTAGGAGCTGATTATAAGGAAAATAATCAAAATTTAAAAATAGAAATAAATGTTATAGATACTCAAGACGAAAACATAGATAAATCGGACGAATATAGAGAGGAACTAGAAGAAGATAATACAGAAGAACATATTGAGGATATTGAATTAGAAGCAAAATATGTTGCTAAAAAAATAAAGGACATTATTCAAAACAAATATCAAATATATGATATAAAAAAGCAACAATTTAGAAATGTAAAATATAAAGATATAGCAATATTATTAAGATCGACAAAAACAGATGCACAAATATATGAAAAAGAACTATCAAAACAAGACATACCAGTATTTAGTGATTCATCAAATGAATATTTAGAAACTATAGAAATACAAACAGTAATGAGTCTTTTAAAAATTATAGATAATCCGTTTCAAGATATACCTTTAATAACAGTATTGAGATCAAGTATAGCAGGATTTACAGATAATGATCTAATAGAAATTAGATTAAATGATCAACAAGATTACTTCTATAATGCAATGCTAAAAGCAAAAATAAATGTTGAAGAAACCCTAAAAATAAAAATAAATACATTTATAGATAATATTGAAAAATGGAGAGAAGCAAAAGAATATATGGCATTAGACGAACTAATATGGAAGATATATATCGAAACAGGATATTACAATTATGTAGGTTTAATGCAAAATGGATCATTAAGACAAGCAAATTTAAGAATATTATTTGAACGTGCAAAACAATATGAAAATGCTAGTTTTAAAGGATTATTCAATTTCATAAATTTTATAGAAAAAATTCATTCAGGTAGTGGAGATTTAGGTGCAGCAAAGTTAATTGGAGAAAATGAAGATGTTGTAAGAATAATGAGTATACATAAAAGCAAAGGATTGGAATTCCCAATAATATTTCTATCAAACACAGGAAAAACATTTAATTTAATGGATTTAAAACAAACAATATTAGTACATAATGAAATTGGTCTAGGAGTAAAATATATAAATTATGATACACAAATTGAATATGATACTTTAACAAAGTCAGCAATAGCAAATAAATTATATTTAGAAACAATATCTGAAGAAATGAGAATTTTATATGTAGCATTAACTAGAGCAAAAGAAAAATTGATTATAACAGGTAGAATCTCTAATAGTGAGGAATATCTAAAAAAAATGCAAGAAATTACAGAAATATATTCCAAAGAAGAAGGAAAAATAAATCCTATCTTAATAAAAAAATACAAAAAATATTTAGACTGGATAATGCTAGTATATAAATATAATAAAGAAATATTAAAAAATATATGTGAGCTAAATATAATTAAAAAAACGCAAATAAAAATTCAAAAACAGCAACAAAAAAATAATATAAATAAAATAATCGAACAATTAGAAGAACATGTTGTTAATAATGCAGAGTATAAAAAAATAGAACAAGTTTTAGAATACAAATATCCAGATATTGAATTATCTACAATACCAACCAAAACTTCTGTAACTAAACTAAAACGTGAAGATAAAGAGAAAGAAATAGAAAATGCTGATAAAAAACTAATAAATATTAAAAGAACTGATAAATTAGAAAAAAAACAAATTAATTTACCTAAACCTAAATTTTTAATAAAAGAAAGCTACGAAGAAATAGAACCTACACGAAGAGGAACTTTAATACATTTATGCATGCAAAAATTAGATAGCACAAAAAATTATACTATTAATGAAATAAGAAAATTAATAGAAAATATGAAACAATGTGGTCAGATAACAGAAAAAGAAGCAGAATCAATAAATGAAAAAAAAGTATACAATTTTACGCAGACTGAAATTTGGCAAAGAATAAAAAATGCAAAAAAAGTGCAAAAAGAAAAAGCTTTTTACATAAATATTCCAATAAATAGGATATATGATAAAGAATTAGACGGAACTATTCTCGTGCAAGGAATCATTGATTTATATTTTATAGATGCCAATGAAAAACTAGTTTTGATAGACTATAAAACAGATTATGTAGAAGAAGGAAAGAAAAATTATCTTATAGAAAAATATAAAGTACAATTAGACTTGTATAAACAGGCGTTGGAAGAATCATTACATAGAAAAGTAGATGAGGTTTATATTTATTCTACTTATCTAGACAAAACTATAAAAGTCTAAAGAAATTTTATGAAAAGAAAAATAATTATTTAATAAGAGAGGAAATAGTAATGGATCAAATAAAAAAATATCTAGCATGTGAAGGAAGAGTAAATATTATATGTGCAGAAACGACAGAGCTAGTAGAAAAAGCACGAAAAATACATGATTTAAGCCCTGTTGCAACAGCAGCATTAGGCAGATTACTTACAATAGGCACTATTATGGGTAGTAATTTAAAAGAGGCTAATGATAATATAACACTTCAAATAAAAGCAGATGGAAAATTAGGAAAATTAACATGTGTAGCATATGGTACATCAAATGTAAAAGGATATGTAGAAAATCCAACATTAGATTTACCTTTAAAGCAAAATGGCAAATTGGATGTTGGTACAGCAGTAGGAAAAAATGGGTTTCTATATGTAATAAAAGATATTAAGTTAAAAGAGCCATATGTCGGAATAACTCCATTAGTTTCAGGAGAAATAGCAGAAGATTTTACAAAATATTTTGCTGAATCAGAGCAAAAGCCAAGTGTAATATCACTGGGGGTATTAGTTGATAGCAATGGAGTAAAAAAAGCAGGAGGATATTTTATAACACTTATGCCAGATGCAATAGAATCAGACATAAATCAAATTGAAAAAGCAGTTAATGGGGCAGAACCTATAAGTAAAATGTTGGCAAAAAATATGACATTACAACAAATTGCAGAAACTGTAACAGCAGATAGCAATTTAATGGTACTTTTAAAAGAAATAAATCCAAAATATGAGTGTAATTGTAATAAAGATAAATTTCTTAAAAGTTTGTTAACTTTAAATAAGGAAGATTTACAACATATTTTTGAAAATCAACCCACAATTGAGACAAAATGCGAATTTTGTGGAAAAAAATATGAATTAAGGAAAGAACAATTATTATAGAATAAACGTATTTAAAATAAGTATAAAAAAATCACAAATCACTTGACTATGGGATAGAAAAATGTTATAAATATTAAGTGTAATTTATAATGGCCCCTTGGTCAAGCGGTTAAGACGCCACCCTCTCAAGGTGGAATCATGGG
>CAMMHE010000040.1 GCA_946496575.1 uncultured Clostridium sp.
CGGATTGTTTAAATCAAGTATCATAAAGAATGCCTCCTTGTAAAAGTGGTCGAGGTGACTACCTCAAAAAAGCATATATCCATTGCAATTACTGAGTTTGTTTTATCAAAATCTATTTTTGAAATATGACCTTGAAATTTTTTATCTATTTAATTTTCAAATAACTTCATTTTAGCTTACATCTCACTTATTCCATCTGTTACATATTTTATATATTTTTCTTTCTCTTTTCTCTGATAAAAATTAAAAACTTTACCATATTCATTAATAGTTGTTTGAATATCATGATGTCCCATTAATGTTTGAAGTACAGGAAGAGAAATACCTGCTTCAATACATCTTGTAGCAAAAGTATGTCTTAATCTATGAGAACTAAACTGTTTCCAATAACTTAGACCAATTTCTTTTGCAACTCTTTTTAAATAACTATTTACACTACTTTCTAAAATAAGTGAGCCATTATCTTGACAGAATAATAATTGCTCTTTATTATTTTCATTACTTTGTGCAATTTTAACTGCTTCAATAACATTATTTTTAAAAACATCATTAATCTGTACAAGTCTAGCACCGTCTTTTGTTTGAGATAAGCTAGATTCATGGATGTATGGCTTATGATTTTCATCTTGTGTTAATATTTTACTAACACGGATGGTATTACTTTTTATATCAACATCAGATATATTTAAAGCCAAAGTTTCTCCTAATCTCATTCCAGTGTACAATTCAATTAAGACTAGATTCTTAAAATGATGAGTATCTTGTGATAAGTATTTTTTAAATCTTTTTTCCTCATCGAATGTCATTGGATTTACTTGTTTTGTAGCAATTTTACTTTGAGTCTTTTCAATTTTATAAAATCCTCTAAAATAGTTTTTAGTAATATAATTATTTTCTTCAGCATAATCATAAATCCTCGCAAGCATTCCATAATCTTTTTTGATTATAGAATTTGACTTGTTTCTTTCATCTTCTAAAAATTCTTCAATTTGCTCTTTTTTTACTTTTTCAATAGGAATATTAGAAAACTGATATGATTTTAATCTGTTTAAAGTACTCATATTTGTCCTATATGCATTTGTTCCAATCTTACCTTTAGACTTTTTAATATCTTCCATTTGCATTCCTATACTATAAATAGTAACAGTTGTTTTTTGAATAATATTTTGTGGAAGCCCATTTCTTTTTATATTATCTTTAAATTGATAAAGTTTATATAAAGCCTCATCTTCAGTTTGACCGGTAAATGTTTTCTTGATTTCTTTTCCAGTCTGTGGACTTCTTCCTAAATTTAAAATAGCTTTACAGCAAGATGAAATATAGTAAATATCACAGTTGTCTTTATCACTACAATTTTTACATATAAAACATTTTGTAAGTTTTTTTCTATTGCTACAAATAGACCTATCTTTGCATTTTTTACAAGTTGGACAGATAGGTAAAGAATTAACTTTCTTCTTTGTTTTGACGGTATAAGTTCCAACTGTAATTCCTTTTGAGTGTTGCATTGTATGTATCCTCCTTACTTTAGAAGGAACTCCCTTGCACTAACTCTTTGTACCTAATAAATATATTATTTTATCGTGATATGTAAGGGCGTTCCTGTAAATAGTTAGTCATAAGAGATATTAAAATATTTCTTCATTTTTACTATTTAAAGTATGTTTTTCACTTAAAAATTTTTCTAAACAATCAGCTTTTACCCAAAAAGCTCTCCCAATTTTTATGCTAGGAAAATCTTTTGAATTAAACAACTCTAAACATTTTGCATTTCCTAAATGAAGAAGTTTTCTAACATCTTCTGGCGAATACATAACTATATTATCAAGTTTTTCCATAATCACACCTCCTTTAACTTGTCCTTTTTGTAAGTACTTTTCGCAAATGTTTAAGTTAAATATTGTGTGATTTATGCACCCTTATGAGTCAATATTTAACATAACATTTTTAATTTTGTCAAGGACTATTTTAAAATTCACTTCTATGTATAACAGCACTTAAATATCCAAAAGGTTACGATAATTTTTAAAATTTTTTCTCTTTTCTATATATTAACAGCACATTAAATCTTAAAAACCGTGACAAATATTTTAAAATTGTTCTAATTTTTTTTTATAAATGGTTCTATATTTAATAGCGTTAAAGATATAAAAAAGGATTATAAGGGGGTTTTTAATAGAAAAGTTTTGTACTTTTACAAACTAATAAAATATTTATAATGAATAAATAGTGGAATAAAAATTTTCTTAATTAAAAATTAAAGGAACATTATTTAGTACAAAAAAACATTTTTTAGTAAAATATTTTTACTTTTATTAAAATCCAAATTTTATATAAAAATACATTTCTTGTCCTAGCAAGCAATGAATCCGTTCACACGGATTCTATTCAATGGGATAAGCTCCCAAACCCTTTGATAAAAAATTTGTAAAAAGCATTTATTAGTTTAAAGAAAAATGTTAGAATAGACTATGAAAAAATAATAGCACGAGGAGATAAAAGATGGCATATTCAATTTTTGAATACAAAGAATTTGCTTCATATAATTTTTAGTGGAGATACAAATAGTTTTAAAATAAACATACAAGATGATGGAATAATTGAATATCAAAAAAATAATTTTAATGATGAGTGTTTAAAATCAGCATATTATAAATTAAAATTAAACTAATTACCATCATTAGGGCATTGATGTGGTGGTAATTAGTTTATTATATTTTTATAAAACTAATTCTACCAAATGCTTTAAAAAATCGAAAAAATATGATATATTTAAGAAGAATTTTGGAGGTAAAGATGGAAATTGTAAAACCGTTTGTAAAATGGGCTGGAGGTAAAAGTAGTTTAATTCCACAAATAACTAAATATTTTCCACTTGAATTAAAAAATAATCAGATTGAAAAATATGTTGAGCCTTTTGTTGGGGGCGGTGCTGTTTTAATAGACATTTTACAAAAATATGACATAAAACAAGCTTATGCTTTTGACATAAATAAAGATTTAATAAATTGCTACAATGTAATTAAATATAAAGTTGAAGATTTAATTCAAAAGTTAGAAAAAAAAGAAAAAGAGTTTTTGGCATTATGTATAGATGAGAGACAAAAATATTTTTATGATATAAGAACAAAATATAATTCTTACTTTTTAAATGCTGAATTAGATGCTGAACGTGCTTCTGAATTTATATTTTTGAATAGGACATGTTTTAATGGACTATATAGAGTAAATAAGTCAGGAAAATTCAATGTTCCTTTTGGTAAATATAAGAATCCAACTATATGTGATTCAAGAAATTTAAGAAATTTATCAATATTATTTAAAAATACAATATTTAAGTATGGAGATTATAAAGAAAGCGAAAGTTTAATAGATGAGAACACATTTGTTTATTTTGATCCTCCATATAGACCACTTTCGGTAACATCTGGATTTACATCTTATACAAAAGAAGATTTTAATGATGAAAACCAAAAAGAATTGGCGAAGTATTACAATAAACTAAATGTTAAAAATGCAAAGCTAATGTTAAGCAATTCTAATCCTAAGAATACTGATGAAAATGATGACTTTTTTGAAAATATTTATAAGGGATTTAATATAAATGAAGTCTCAGCTAAAAGGATGATAAATTCAAATGCAAAAGGACGTGGAGAAATTTCAGAATTATTAATAACAAACTATAAGGAGCAATTAGAATGGAATTCTCAAACAAACTTTATTATACAAATGAAACAGGAAGCTTTAGCTTAATAAATGCAGATACATTTAAAGAACTAAAGAAATTTACAAATAAAACATTTGATATGATATTTGCAGATCCTCCATATTTTTTATCAAGTGATGGTATAACTTGTAGTGGTGGTAAAATGGTTAGTGTTAATAAAGGAGATTGGGATAGAACTTTAACACAAGAAGATAAACATATATTTAATAAAAAATGGATTGGAGAGTGCTATAGAATATTAAAAGATACTGGAACGATATGGATTAGTGGAACATTGCATAATATTTATTCAATAGGAATGGCACTTGAAGAAGAAGGATTTAAAATTTTAAATAATATAACTTGGCAAAAGACCAACCCTCCACCTAATCTAGCTTGCAAAACATTCACACACTCAACAGAAACAATTTTATGGGCAAGGAAAGATTTAAAAAAAGTAAAGTATACATTTAATTATGAGGTAATGAAACAAATGAATGGGAATAAACAGATGAAAGATGTTTGGACAACTTCTCTTACAAAACCATCTGAAAAAAAGCAAGGAAAACATCCGACACAAAAACCTTTAGAAATATTAGATAAAATTATTTTAGCTTCAACGAAAGAAAATGATTTAATTTTAGATCCATTTTGTGGAAGTAGTACAACAGGTATTTCAGCAGTAAAATTAAATAGAAAATACATAGGAATAGATAATAAAAAAGAATATCTAGATTTATCAATAAGAAGATATGAAGAATTGGAGGAAAAATAACTATGAAAAGAGATTTTGCAGAATGGTTACTAACTTTCACAGATAGTATAGCAGATTATAAGTATTACATAGATTTTGAAACAATTTATAAAAAAGCGGAAAAATATAAAATAGAACTAAATATAATGAATTCATTAATAGGAAGCCAAAATATTGAAAAAGATTTTGAAGAATTAATTATTAAATATCCTGAAATAATAAAATGCATACCTACATTATTAGCTGTTAGACAGTATGAAATATTAGTCTTAGACCATGATGGAAACAAGTTTGATTATAATTTTAAAAAAATGAATTATAGTGTAGAACAATATAAAATATTTATGAGAGAAACAGGATTATTTGATTTGATTCAAAATCATATAGTAAACAATTTATATGATTATGTTTTAGGAGTTGAATCTGGTCTAAATTCAAATGCCAGAAAAAATCGTGGTGGACATTTAATGGAAGACGTAGTGGAAAGATTTATTCAAAAAGCCGGATTTAAGAAAAATGAAACATATTTTAAAGAAATGTATTTACAAGAAATAGAAGAAAAATGGAAATTAGATATGTCATTTATTAGCAATAAAAATCAAGCAACTAAAAGATTTGATTTTGTGGTTAAGACTGATAATTGTATATATGGTATAGAAACAAACTTTTATGCTTCAGGTGGATCAAAATTAAATGAAACAGCTAGGAGTTACAAAATGATAGCAGAAGAATCAGAAAAAGTTATGGGCTTTGCTTTTGTTTGGTTTACTGATGGAATGGGCTGGATTTCTGCAAGAAATAACTTAAAGGAAACATTTGATAGTATGAACAATATTTATAATATTGCAGATATGAAAAATGGGATTATGAAAGAAATATTTAAATAATATATAATATAAACAAAGAGCTCATTATGAGTTCTTTGTTTTAGTTTTTTCTATTCTATTATGTATATAGCCTAATTGCTTTCTATAAGACATTATAAATAATACAATAAGTAAGATAAACAATATTGTGTATATAATTGTGGAGTTAATATTTAGCCAATTCTTTATTTCATATGCAAACTTAGATACTAAAAGAAGAAAAAAAGTTGCTATAAAATTTCTGTACATATTGTAGTCTGCAAATAGTATTTTTATTTTTGAATCTTGTTCTTCAGCATTATAAAAATCTACACGTTCTGAACTGTCTTTTTTATTTAAAATTTTTAATTTCCACAATAATGGTTTTATAATTAAAGATCCAATTCTGCTAATAACCAATCCTAAAAAATAATATATAAAAATTGAAATAAATATATTATCAGTAGGAATTATTTTAATATTAATATAATATCTGCAACCAATGTCGAAAACGATGGCTGGTAAAATATAATTTAGTATATTATAATTTTCTAATTTATTAAAAAATTGTTCCATAGTTATTTTATCCTTTCAAAATTTTCATCTAGTCTTTCAATAATATTGTTTTTATTGCTATTGTAAAAATCTAGTTCTGATAATGTTATTTTAAAATTTAATCCCCATTTGCGACCATCGTAATAATCTGCTTCATCATTATTTTGCTTAGTAAAATATATTGATGAACATTTCAAAGTATATAATAGGTTATTAAGTTTCTTTTTATTGTATTTAACGCAAGTTATTACAACTAATGTTTTTCCAATAAATTCTTCCTTGTGTGTATTTATATATTCTATAACAAAATCTGTATCGCCTACAACTACATAGAAGTTATTCATAGAATTAAAGGGAAAGCTTTCGAGAATATAATATTGTGGTAATGTAAAGTTCCCCTTTAAGTACACTGTTTTCTTTATTATAAAATATAATTTGAAAATATTATATAAATAATCTTTTCGTCCTATAATTTCAGTATTAAAATTTTTAAATTCTTTTTTATATAAATGTTGTAAAATGTATATCATATATACGACCCCACTCTATAAGATTTTCGATAAGTTGCAGAGTTTATAGTTTTAGTGTCTTCAGTTCTAGTATTAAATATAGTATGTCCTTTGTTTTTTCCTTTGCTTATTAATTCCTCTGAACCTCCTGAGCTAGAACCTTTGTTATCTGATATTAGATATACTGTATCTTTATCGTCTTTTTTTATTTCAAATAAATCTTCAGCATGGTCTAATCTTCCGTGATGGGGAATTTGAATTATTTGATGTTCTTTAACATTTTCTTCAATGGCTTTTGTACTAGCATCTCCAACTAGTAGGAGTTTCGATGTTCCTAAATTTATACTTATTTGAACACTAGCAGCATTTACAGTTGTTTCATTATCTATAGAATCTCCTTGTCTTGAGTCTAATGCTTGTCCAGCAACTTCTAGTACATATTCTTTAGAAGGGCCTACAACTTCTATGCCATTACATATTTGGACAAAGGAATCATCTTCATTATATATATTTTGCAACAAGCCCTGTTTTCCTAAAGAAGCAATATTTGAATACCTTTCCAATATTTGTTTCTTTATAGAATCTTTAGTTTTTCTATCATCATCAATTTCTTCTAATAATTCTTCATAAAATTTTAACAATAGAATAGTATAAACTTTTTCTACTTTATTTTCTTCAATTAATTTTGGTATACCATTAAAATGGTCTGAATCGTTATGAGATAAAACAATTATTGCTTTTTTATCTGGACCATAATTTTTTTCTAAATATTCTATTACTTTTTCAGCATGTTCATTTGAACCACAGTCAAATACAACAACATCATTCCCATTATCAGATATAAAACAATCCCCAAAATCATGTTCTTTACTTTCTTTATAACTTTTAGAGCTTAACATTAAAGTATTCATAAAAACCTCCTTATATGGTATAATATTTGTGTATTTATACGAAACACAACTTAAGTACAATTTATATTTTTATTACATTTTGATTATACTAACTATTCGAACAATTGTCAATACACTTTGATAAAAAACTTACATTTTATTTAAAAAATATTTACATTTTATTTATCTTGTAATATAATTAATATAAACGGAGGGAAATACCATGAACGAAAATAAATTTTCTCAGATAATAAAAGAATTAAGAAAAAAACATAACTTGACACAACAACAATTGGCTGATATAGTTGGAATTACCGCTACTGGAGTATCATATTGGGAATCAGGAAATGCTACTCCTAACACAGAAACTTTAAATAAATTATCTAAATACTTTGGAGTAACAGTTAATTATTTATTAGGGATTAAAGATAATATGGAAGAGGATAACTCTAGAACTGCTATAATTTTTAGAAAAGCTGAACAAGTAGATCCAAAAGAAAGAGAAAAATTGCTTGACATATTAGACAGTACGATTGATATATTCTTAGGAAATAATAAAAATGGATAAGCCAAATTTTAAAAGAGCAAAAGAAGAAGCATACAAAACATTAATGGTACAAGAAAATTTTTCTTTTCCAGTTAACCCTAAAAATATAAAATTGAAAGAATATGATATTAAAATAATAAGTTTTCAAGAATATATGAAGAAAACAAAAACGACTATAAATCAGCTAACATCTAATGGGATTTTTTATGATGGATATACATATATAAAAAACAACAATATATTTATTTTTTATAACGCAGATATAGAAACAGAAGGAAGGAAAACTTGGACAATATCTCATGAATTAGGACATATAGTTTTGAATCATACTACTCAATGCGATAAAAATGAAACTGAAGCGAATTTTTTTGCATCTCAGTTATTAGCTCCTCAATGCGTATTAAAACAATTAGTGAAAACCGGTGCTAATATAACTCCATTATATTTATCTGAAAAATTTAAAATCTCTAAAGAAGCAAGTGAAAATTGTCTTCATACTCTAAGTAAAGTTATAGATAATGAATTTATAACAACGGATTATGATGATATTATAATACAATTATTTACACCATATGTTAGTATAGATTATTCCCTTAATTCATACCTTGATGAATTAGAGAATAGGAGAAAAGATTTTTACTTTTAAAGATAAATAAATATATGAAAGGAAAATATCTATATGCTTGAATTATATGAAGTATCAGAAAAAGACAAGGATATAATTTTTAATTTAATGCAACTATATACTTATGAATTAAGCTTTTTTGAAGATGAAACAACTAATTTTCAATTATTAGATAATGGTTTGTTTAAATTAAGCAAATATATAGATTTGTATTGGACACAAGAAGAAAGACATCCATATATTTTAAAATATGATGGTAAACTAGCAGGTTTTGTCTTAGAAAGATTTAACGAAGATGGAATGAATGAAATAGCAGAATTCTTTGTTTTAAATAAATATAGAAAACACGGAGCAGGAACGTTCATGGCTAATGAAATGTTTAAAAAGTATAAAGGAAAATGGGAAATAAGGACTTTATTAAAAAATAAACGAGCTCAAGAATTTTGGAGAAAAGTTGTTAAATCTGCTAGTAATGGAAATTATAAAGAACGTTTTATAAGAGATAATACTAGATATGCATTTTATTTTGAAAATTGAAAATATTAAACACTTTTAGAAGTGAGCATATATGCTCACTTCTCTATGTTTTTATACAGCCTATAGTAATCTGTATTCCATCAACAAAACCATTCCTATAATACTTTTCGTTCCAGTAGCAAAGATAATCCATAAAATTATTATTAAGTTTATCCAATTGCTTTTTGACATACTTTTGATTTTGTTTAGGTACATTCTTTAAAATATTTTCAGATAGCTCATCAAAATATAGATGGTGCTTTTTATCTTCAGGTGTTAAAGTACAAAATACCTCTTGTTCTCGAATATTTAGCCATTCTCTTAATATATCATCATTTACTTCTCTAAAATTGCACATTTTAAAATTCCTCCTAATATTTAATTATAAATTAATTCTTTTAAAACAATTTCCTCAGCACTATTTTTAAAATTATTCATTAATCTTATCCATTCAAATTGGTTACTTTGTTTTAATATTTCATCAACATTATTAGCTTTAGCTAAGCTTTTAACTATATTTTTCACTTGAACACTTGCTTCTTTATCAATGGCTACAATGTGTTCTGGTAATGTTCCTTCTATCATTAACTCTGTATAATAACCACTTTTATACTTTTTTAGATAGTCAAGCCTTAAATATCCATATTTCCCAATTTGATAATTATCTAAATTATTTTTAATTGCTATATTAGGTATTAAATAATCTTTTTCTTGATGGTATTCTAATTTTTTTCTTAAATTTTCCATACAAAACCTCCTATAAAATTAATCATTTTCAAAATTATAATTTGCATATAATTTGCTCCAATCCATATCAGAATAATCTCTTCCTTGATAATTTAAATAACTATTCTTTTTAATAAATATATTATTTTTATTAGTGTCTGTTTTTAATACTTCAGGACAGCTTGAAATCGGAACTCTTGAAGTTTGTTTTTCAACCCTCCAATTTACATATTCGTTATTTATTTCTGATATAGTTTTTCCTACATAAATTTTGTTAGGCTTATTCTTACCTTGTCTTATTTCTTTAATCAAATTAGCTTTAACAAGTTCTTTGAATGCAGAACATAAAGATTGTTTACCAATATGCAATTTCTTCTCTAAATCGATTCTAGTAAATATTACGAATACATTTTCATCTTCATCATAATAATGAAACTTATTTTTTGAAATATTACTTTTATTTTCATTTGCATAAGACATAGATAATCTGTCACATAAAAGTGCATATAATAAAATTGATGTAGGTTTTAAGTCTTTGTATAATTCATTTTCGCAAAGATCTTTATTAACACGATAAAATTCAACTATTTTGAAGTCTTCACTTATTTTATGTGGTACAAAAGTTAACAATGTAAATTCCTCCTAATCCAGTATGGATAAGGGATAGCTATTCTTGAAATTTTTTGGAAATTTTTTTAAGATAAAAAATAATTCTTGAAATTTATTTTTGAAATTTTTTCAGCATTTTAAGGCATTTTATAGAATTTGATAAAATTAAAAACAGGTGCTGTATTGCTACAGACATCTGCTTTTTCTCATTTTAGACTTTTATGAAATTTTTTAAAATTTCTTCAAAAATCCTTAAATATGGTCGAGGCGACAAGAATCGAACTTGCGACCTCATGGTCCCGAACCATGCGCGC
>CAMMHE010000041.1 GCA_946496575.1 uncultured Clostridium sp.
AACTCTTTTGGTGGTCTTTACTTTGTGTATTCTTCTAACAGGACTTTTTACAATATAATCTTCATTTTCTAACCACGCAAAGAAACTTGATAATGTTCTTCTTATATTATCTATTGTAACCATTCCCGCCTTAGAATTATTTTTGTAATCAGCTAGATAATCTCTTAGAACTTCTGTAGTGATTTCTTCAATTGGTAAGTTTATTTTTTCAAGCATTTTAGTAATATTATCCTTATAGTAATTTAAAGTTCTGTTTGAACAGCCTTCAATTTCTTTTGATGATATAAATTTATTTAATAATTCTTCATTATTGTGTGATATTGATTCTCTTTGGTTTTGCTCTAATATTTCTATTTGTTAGTTTAAACATATTTCTGTAAGTATTTTTTTAATTTTATTCTTTGGTTATTGTCTAAAAATTCTTCTGCTAAATCAATTACATTTTCTACAAACAATTCTCTCATGACAATTACCTCCTTACATTTTTTTATAATCCTATATTTTGCAATATATAGAACTCTACCTATATTATACAATATTTTATTTTACATAATGTTAATCCGAGGCTAATTTCAAATAGAATAGCTTGAATATACTAAACATCACAATAAAAAAGCAAGTATATTTTAACTAATATCCCCACTTCAAAAATTATATATTTTTTATTTGTTCTATACAAAATCCTAAACTCAATCTCAGCGATAAATTACTATTAGTCTATATCACAAAATTTTAATTTTTATTTTTTTTTGATTTTAATTTATCAACTATATAAAAAATAATATCTAAAAATATTCCAAGTATTATGCCAAATATTATTTCTTCATTTTTTTCACCCTGTGCTAATTTTAATATTCTACATATAAATACTGAAATAATTGGAATAACTATATAAGTTAAATATTTTAAATATTTATTTTCCATAATAGACCTCACTTTAAAATTACCATTTCTATTAAAGGTATGTATTTTTTATAAATTTTGAAAAAGGCGAAAATATAGGGCTTTCACGGTTGTTCAGATACCTTTCACAACTGCTAGAAAACCCTTAATTTTGGCTCCCTTTCGAGAGACGTTTTCGAAAAGTCTATGACAAAGAAGTTACTTATTTCCATTTCAAATGTAGTTATAGTAATGTGTTGCAAGAATTGTATTCACAAGTTGTCATTTCTTTGCTACAGCTGTTATTTATAATTTAACATAAGTTTTTAGATATTGCAACAGAAAATAAAAAAGTATTTTTATAATTTTTGATAATTTTTATAGTATATATAGCCTCTACTCATTGATATTATATTTATTAAAATATTTTCTAGTCTTTTCAATAACATTTAATACTTCTTTTATGCCATCTTCATTTATATTTTTTTGAGCATATTCTGAAATAGCTCGTAAATATGTAATTCCTTTTCCAAATTTTTCATTCATCCAATTATAATTTGGAAAAATCCAGATATGAAGATGTTTTGAACGTTCTTCCTGTACCAAAGTAACTTCTTTTACAATGTTCAATTCCTTTAAAGCCTTTTCTGCATAAACAATAACATTTCCAATCTCAGTTCTTTCTTCTTTACTAAGTTCTGAAAATGAGTTAATATGTCGTTTTACATTGATTATAAAAAAACCTGGTATTGGAATTTCAGGATCTGCTCCTAATATTGTATATTTTCCTTCATAGATAATTCCACCTGGAATTTTTATATCTCCTCTTGAAATAGCACATCCCATACAATCATAATTCCATACATTTCCTAAAAAATCAACTGCTGATTTTGAATTACCAGCAAAATTATTATCATTCATGTTAATTCCTCCATTTTTTATTAATATTCTTTTATATCTTTATTTTGTTATCTATTTTTTCTTCATAATGATTGATGAACCTACTCTGCTTGATTTGACTTTTTCTATTGTACTATTAGCATAAGTTGATTTCTTTGCTTTAAAAATAATTTAATGTATCAAATGCTTTTAATGTTCCTTCTGTTCCACTACCACTTCCTATCTAACATAATATACTGTAAAATGTGTTTTTTCATTTGTGTCCATAGTTTAACCTTCTGGATCATTTTGCTCTCTATAATAATTAATATAATCTACTGTAGCTTTTGGATTTATATCAAAGTAATACTTACAAAGTTTTCTAAATGTTAGTAAGGTATCATCAGTTTCATAAAATAATAATATATCTAACATCTCATCTAATTTTCTTTCAATTTGCATATTATTACTTATGTCATTTCTTATAATATCTTCTATTTCATTTTTTATTATAACATATCTTTGCTTATTCAAGTCTATAATACTCTTGCACATATCATATAATTCTTGTTTTTTCATATTTAAATGGATTTTCTCTATTTTAGCATAAACATATTTTCAGCATCTAATCTATCTAGTACTTTCTGTGTAGCAGTAATTAAGCAACAATACCCATACTCTTGATATTTAAGCAAATCCATTTTGTCCGTTCCTAGATACTTTACAACTTTAATAGATACATTATTTTCATCAGCAAGTAAAAATGCATTGTAATTATACTTTCCACACTTGTTAATAAATCCAAGTTTTTTAAGAAGTTTTCATTCAATTGTAAACCTTGTCCTTCATAATATATTTTTAATTGATTAAATGTTAATTCTTGCCTAGGAGATTCAATTTCCTTTAATGTATTTTTGACTCTTTTAGCATACATATTATCAATCATTTCAAAAGTCATTCTCTCTTTACTACTTCCAACTCTTAAATAACATCCTTCTGGTGTTCTTCCTTTTTTTCTTAAATAATAAGGTTTTTCTGTGCCACTTGATATTACAACTTTTATTACATTTTTTTCTTCTATTTTCTCTACAATAGCATCAAATAATCCTAATGTAGATGGTTGTATGTTGTTCTTTATTATTAGTTATTATACAATATATAATTAGAAATTAATAGCAAACAAGTAAAAAAAATAACAGATAATTTCTTATCTGCTATATGTGGCTCCTTTGCGAGAGACGTTTTCGAAAAAACTGTCGCAAAAAAATTACTTATTTCCGTTTCAAATATAGTTATAGCAATAGTTATAAAGAATTGTAGCTATAAATCGACATTTTTTGTCTATAACTATGCTTTTAATTTAACATAATTTTTTAGTTTTGGCAATACATATAAGTAAATTCATAAACTTTTAATTCACTATAACAAAAATTTTCATAAATCTCCCCATTCTTATTGTATTTTCTCCCTATTCGTAGTATACTCTATTTACTTTTTATTCTAAAATTTTTATTTCAAAAGGAGGTTTTAATTTTTATGAACAATTTTTTCAATTCTTTATCAGATGGCTTGCGTGAGCTTGATTTATCTCTTCACAATACCAAATTAAAAGATACTTTCGTAGATAACTTTATACATGAATTACGAGATTATTTAGTTAAGTCAGATATTACTCATAGACTATCCAAATTACCCAAAGATACTTTACTTGATATTAACGAAATTGAAAAAAATCATATTCAATGTTATTTTAATTACAAAGAATACAATATTCCAAACGAAATGATTTATAGTGAGGAATTAAACGGTTTAGTTAATGACGGATTTATCAAACTTCAATTACAAGATGATGGCTTATATCATGTAGTCAGACGTTCTGAATTACCTCATACTCATAACAATTAAAAAAGAAAGCTGGCAAATACTTTCTTTCAAAAAATATTGCTTGCTTTCTTCCAGTCCCATCTAAATTATATTTTAAAGGATTTATATCAATTTCTGTTCCATTACTAGTAAGCCAAATTGTATTATTTTTATCTGTTCTATATATTTCAATATTATTATTTTTTAATCTCTCTATTATCTCTATATCAGGTAGATTATGCGAATTATCTCTTCCAACTGAAATTATTGCATATTTAGGTTTTACTTTTTCTAGAAATAATTGGCTTGTACTACTATTAGATCCATGATGTGCTACTTTCAATACATCTACTTGATTCCATTCAACCATTTTTTCTACTTCCGTTGTAGCATCTCCCATAAATAAATATTTAGTATTCCTATATTCTAATTCAATTACTATTGAAGAATCATTAAGATTATTTTTAGCATCAACACTTAAAATCTTCCATTGTGCATTGCCAATTGTATATTGTATTCCTTCTGATACTTTTAGATCTCTATTAACTGGTACATTATTCCTTTTAATTGCTTCTAATAACCTTTCATAAGTTTGCGTATCGTTTTCTTTATTTGGCATATATAAAGTTCCTATTTGTAATTCATCTAATATTTTATATGCACCACCTATGTGATCTTCATCACAATGTGTAAGTATGAAATAGTCTATCTTTTCTATGTTTTGTGCTTTTAGAAACCTATTATATAAATCTGTTGCAATTTGATGTTCTAATACTGTTCTTGACCATAAGTTTTCTAGTGTTTTTTCTGCATACCATAATCTTTCTTTTTCATCTTTTATTTTGTCCATTATTGTAGTTATAGTAGTCCATGGCAATTTTGCAACATTATGTTGCAAAATTGAATCATAATCAAATTCTTTTGCAAACTTCTTCATATATCTTAAATTCCTAGCTGATAAGCCTTGCATATCTGGAAATTCTAATTTTAAATCTTTTGCTAAAGTATCTATAAAATAGTTTCCATACTTTGTATTCTTTATTAATCCTTTTCCAATTCTATGGTACATTAATATAACTTCATTATTAGCTTGTGTTAAAACTTTTCTTCTTATTGAAATTATATCTCTTTTTATTTCATTTAAAAATTTAAAATACTCATCATCATTGATAATATTTGTTAAATTCTCCACAATTTTCCTCCATTTTGAATTTTGCAACATTATGCTGCAAAATTGATATTTTCTTATTTATATCATAAAATTGGTATAATTACAATTATTTTCCAAATATTATCTCCATAAAAATATAAAAGGTTATTACCTTAAAATGCAACAACCTTTTATATTACTATCTTGCATATCTCTCTTTATTCTTTTTCTTTGTTTTGCTCATATCTTCTAGCATTTGCTTTTCAATTTTTATAACTTCTTTAATTTTTGGTATATCTTCTAAAATACAATTTGCTGTTTTTATATTCTTTCTGTATCTAGTTAAAATATTTGTACAATCACTTATTTTTAGTTTATATTCCGTTATCCTCCTATCATCTTTGCAATTTCTTAACTTATTTCTGTACTTTTGCCTTATATCAGTTACTTCTTTTATCCCTTTTTCAGTTCGTGTAATATAATTATCTACATCTTCTACTGTTTTTATTTTCTCTGTTACAATAAATCTAATCTCATTTGAATATCTACCCATCTGTCTAACTACTCTTTTCATTTCTGGCGATAATGGTTGGTGTTTTTTCACATTTTGTCTAGTACTTATTCCTAATAAATGAAATAACACTAAAAATAACACATCTATTCCAGAAAGTTTTTTTATACTTTTGAAACTACCTTTAACTTTATAAACATTATGTTGTTTGTAGTTTTTCTTTGGTTTCATTAGTTTATAATAATTTTCTTGCACATAATATGAATTATTATATACTTTATTTTCTATACTTTGTGGCAAATATTCTTTCCCTAGATGATACATTCTCACTGCTTTTTTATCATTTACTGAACAAATTGTGGGATATTTTCTGTTTGAATCATCATTTATAATATATCCTTTTTTATACATTACTTTTTTAAATTCGTCATAGGTTAAGCATATTGCAACTGCCTCATCTATGGCTTGTCTCATTAAATTATATTTTGTTGGCTCTCCTCGTTTTTCTGCAAAATATATACTTCTTGGTATTTTTCCTTTTGGATTTTCTATAACTATTAGATTGTTTTCTTTGCATAGTCTATCTGAAATTTCTCTAAATTTATAGTATGCACCTTTATTACAATTAAACTTTTTCCCTGTAAACATATTAACTGAATTTACTACAAAGTGATTATGATATGTGCCAGTATTAAAATGTGTTGCTACTACTACTTGATATTCACTCCACATTTCTTTTGCAAGTTCTACTCCAATTTTATGCACAAGTTCTGGTGATACTTCTCCAGTTTTAAAACTTTGGTATGCATGATATGCTATATTACCTGTACATTTATCAAATTTTTTCTGTACAAAATTCATTTCTTCATAAGCTGATTTACTATTACAATTTACTCCTGTTACATACATAATTTTTTCATTTTTATCAATAGTTTTTTCATCATTTTCTGCATATTTTAATACTTGCTTTAAATTAGAAAAAAGTGTTTTTTCTGGATTTTTTGCATAATTTACTACTCGTGATAAACTATCTTTAATTGCCCATATTTTCGTTGTTGCCATCTGCATCACCATCTTCTTTGTTGTTATATACATCTAAAAAATCACTTTGCATTTCTTCTATTTTTTCTTTTATTTCTTCATTACTTAAATAAGGAAATTCATGTTTTAAATTGGTAATACCTACATAAATTTTATATATTTTTTCATCTGGCACTTCATAAATCTTTTGTTGTAATCCAGATTTTCTTAAATAACCTGATAAAGATAATTTACTCTTTTTTGCATTTCTTTGTAACTTTTTCTTTTCATTTTCGCTTACTCTAACATTAATTCCTATCGTTCTATTTCTCATAATTTTTCACATCCTTTTTCATAAATTTTGTTTCATTTTTTTGATAAAATCTCTATCCAAAAATTAAATTTTTCTTTCCAATTTTACTCTATTTTTTATTCATTAGTTAGGGGTTATAGGGGATTAAAATCCCCTTTCAACGTAAGTTGTCGGATTTGTGGCAATACAAAACCTATGCTCGTTACACTAATAGATATAAATTTGTACTCCCTAACAGACATTTTTTGTTTATACATAAATTAGTTCTTTATATACAATTTCTTCTGCCACATTTTTAAAATTATTCATCATAGATACCCAATATAATTGGTCAGTATTTTTCATTTCTTCTGTTAAATTATTTCTCTCTTTTAATTGTTCTATTATAATATCAATTCTTTCCCCAGCTGTTTCTTGAATTTCTTTTAAATGTTTATTAAGTGTTCCATTAACAAACATTATTGTATATTCTGCTTTTCTATTTTGTTTCAAAAAATTTAATCTTGCCCTGCCATATTTATTTAGATTTATCTTTTCTTTTTCAAAAACTAAATTTGGCATATAATAATCTCCGACCTTTGTATATTCAATTCCATATTTATTTTCTTTAATTTCTTTATCTCCCATTTTTCATTTACCTCCATTAAACTACTCTTTCTTTTATTCTAATTTCTCCAATTATTCTATTTGTTTCTTTCTGTGGAAATTTCTTATCATCACTTATTAGTTCAACTAACTTAAATAACTTTTCCCCATTATCATTTGTTTCATCTATCGTAAGATATTTCTTTTGGTGACCTTTTTTAGGTGCGTCTAAATTTTTTAGTTCATAATAAGAAACTTCATAATAATTATTTAATCTTTCTACATATTCTTTTAATTCTTTTCTATCCATTAATACTGTAGATGTGATTTCTGTTTCTTCTTTTTCTTTTGTACATGGTATTGAAACATCAAACATACCCAAGTCCATGAGTTTATATATTTGCTCAAGAAAATTACTTCTAAATCTTATATTTTCTATTTTGTAAAAATCTTTACTACTTTTTTCAAGTGTAATACTTTCTATAAACTTAGAAATAAATTCTTGCTTTTCTTCTTTTGTTTTATTGTTCCACTCTACCATAAGCATATCTTTAAATTTATTTGAACGAATTAACTTTTCTTTTTCTACATCTCTATCTGCCATTATTTGTTGTGGGCTAAATGTTTGCCTATTTATATCTATTGTTGCAATTCGTTTTTGTTCTAATAGATTTAATTTTTCTTCTATAACTATATAATCTTCTTCAAAGTCATTTACTTCTACAATTCCTTTAATATATGCTTCTTTTATTCTGTTCTTTTGATTTTTCAAAGAAGAAATTTCTTTATCTAATTTTTCTGTTTTTTGTTCTTTCTTATCTGCTAAAACAGGAAAGAAATATTTTTTGACTGTCATATCATATTCAATTAAGTTCATTATTAAAAACATAACTGAATCTTCAACTAAATCTTCTCTTAAATAAGTTTTACAATCTGAACAATGATAATACATATACTTTTTCTTTTGTCCACCAGAGCCTTTACATTGCATTATTTTTCCACATTTAGGACATAGTAATTTTTGCATAAAGATATACACTCTATCCCTACAAAATGCTTTTTGATTTTTCTCTTTTTGTGCTTGCACATCTTCAAACATTGCCCTTGTTATAATTGGCTCTACTACATTCATATAAACAACTGGCTTTTTTCCTTGAACATTTTTATATTGTTCAAAATCTCCAACATATATTTTATTGCTTATTATCTTTGCAATAGTTGTGTCTTTCCACTTTTTATTGTTTTGTGTTGGTATTCCTTCTGCATTTAATATATTTGCTATTGTTTTATAACTTTTCCCTTCCAAGTACATATTAAATATTCTTAATACTAAATCTTTTGTAGTTTCATCAATTATCATTTTTTTATTTTCTCTTTTGTAACCTAATGGACAAGTTCCGTGGTACATGACCAGATTTTATTGCTCCTGTCATTCCGAATTTTGTTCTTTCTGATACTATTTCAATTTCTAGTTGTGATAATACTGTTAGCATTCTTACAAAAAATCTTCCGATTAGCTGTAGATGTATTTACATCATCTCTATCGCAAATGAGGTAGCAATTATGCTTTTCTAACTCTAATATTAATACCTCTAAATCTCTAACAGACCTTGTAACTCTATCTAGTTTATAGGCTACAATATAGTTAACTTTACCTGCTTTCATATCTTCTAACATTTTCTGAAATGCTGGTCTGTTTGTCATATCTTTTGCTGATATTCCTGCATCTTTATAAACTTTAAATATCTCATAATCTTTATATTTACAAAGTGCTTTTAACTTTTCCTCCTGTTCTCCCAAACTAAATCCGTTCCCTTGCTTGATCTTCTGTGCTAACTCTAATGTAAATTCCTGCTACTTTCCTTTCTTCATTCATTTCTACAAATATCCTCCTTCCAAATTTTATGAATAGAAAGGCAATTTTGCATTATACGCAAAAAAGTGCCACATAGCATAGTTTTAGCTATTAGCACTTTTCGAGTTTTTATAATTTTATTACTATCTTTTTAATTTTCTTTTATATAACACAAATAAACCAATATAGTATAATTTTTTAAAAAACTCTAAAATGCTTTGCCGTTCTATGTTATGTATTACCATCTGCTATGTACTCTTGTAATTTAGATAGCGGATATTTTGTACTTAAATCATTTACATAGAAATAATCGTGTTCATTAAAGAATAGGTACAATCTATCTTTAATAATTACTCTATGGGGCTCTACATACGCTATATTGGTATGCGATAGTTTTCTTAAACAACCATTAATTATTTGTGGTTGTTCTTTTCCATTAAATTCTAAACGGCATGCCCATTCGATTTTAGAGTATAGTTCTTTACTCATATTGATTTCTTTTTTAATTATATGTAACGCCATCACACAAAAACCTCCTTTTTTCAATATTTGGGGTCAAAAAAAGACCGTTTCTTTTGAAACGGTTTCAGTTTTTGTGTTCATCAAACTTTTTATAATCTTGAAATCAAGTTATATCAAGGTTTTCAAAAAGTTCGACGAAAACTCTTATTGGCTCCTCTTGTTGGACTCGAACCAACGACCTATCGGTTAACAGCCGAGCGCTCTACCAACTGAGCTAAAGAGGAATATATTAAATCTAGCAACACCTATCTTCCCAGCAAGGTAACTCGCAAGTATTTTCGGCACTATTCGGC
>CAMMHE010000042.1 GCA_946496575.1 uncultured Clostridium sp.
GAAGATGTAAGTTTTAAAAGATATTATTTAGCAGATATGATTGCAGAAAATATGCAACATATACCAAGAATATAGAAGGAGAATATGAAAGAAACAATTATGTATAAATGTGATAAATGTGGACAAAGTTTTGATAATAAGCGAGGGGCGTTACAATGTGAATTTAATCATGCGAAAGAAAGACTTGCTAATCAATGCTTAGAAGATGGATTTGATTTAGATTTTATTAACTGGATTTGTGGATTTAATTGGAAATTGACAGAAGAACTGAAAAACGTAAACAAAGATAGTTGTTTTATAATTTCACATTGGCAATGTTGCAATAAACCTGCGTATAGAATAAAAAAGATTAGTTATCAAGGAAATTTATATTTGTTTGGTGTAGGTAGTTGGAGTGGGGGTTATGGAAATTGGCAAAGTATAAGAGATTTAAAAGAACCACACCCAAAAGAAGAATTTTATGAACACCATTAAGGAGTAGCTTATGCAAGATTTATGGGGAGCATGTAAAAAGAATATAGAAAGAAGGTGTAGCAAACGAAAGGAATTGACTTAACAGGAAGAAAATTTGGAAGATTGACTGTAATAAAAAATATAGGCGTAGATAAGAAATCAAGACAGAAATTATGGTTATGCAAGTGTGATTGTGGCAATGCCAAAATAACTAAAACCTCATATTTAACATCTGGAGACACAAGTAGTTGTGGCTGTTATAGGAAAGAATGCGAATTAAGAAATTTAAGTAAATTCTGGGGGAAACCTAGAAGTCACGGATTGCATAATACTAGAATATATCAAATCTGGGCAGATATGAAAGATAGATGCAATAATGAAAAAAGTAAAGCTTTTAATCATTATGGTGGTAGAGGCATAAAAGTTTGTGAACAATGGCAGAAAGATTTTGTTAATTTTTATAATTGGGCTATGAATAATGGATATAAAGATAATTTAACAATAGATAGAATAAATGTAAATGGAGATTATGAACCTAATAATTGTAGGTGGGTAACTTGGAAAGTACAAGCAAACAATAAAAGAACATCAAAGAAAATTACTATTTTTGGAGAAACAAAAACAACATTTGAGTTTGAGCAACAGTATAATTTAAAAGCACATTTACTAATTGATAGGTATAATAAGGGATACAGAGATGAGAAATTAGTATTTCAAGGGAATTTGGGACATTTTAGAAAAAATAATTTAAAGAGAGATAGCAAAGGAAGATTTTTAAAAAAGGAGGTAGCAAATGGAATATAAAGAGTTAAAAGGTGTCTGTAAAAATGCAATATCAAACGGTTTATGTTTTCGGATGCAACTTACTTTGAAAATCCAAATTTTACAGGACAAGCAAAATGTGATTTAGCAGTAGACCCAAGGCATAGAATAAAAGAAATTTTAGGAATACAGGAGAAGATAAAAGATGAATAAAATTGAAATACCATTTAGATTACCAAGTCTAAATCAATACATAAATGAGTGTAGAAAAAATAGATATGCTGGAGCTAATATGAAGAAGAGTGTAGAGAAAGATATTGGTTGGTATATAAATTCATTGCCAAAGTATCAAAATCCAATTAAAATCCATTTCCACTGGGTTGAAGAGAATAAGAAAAGAGATTTAGACAACGTATGTTTTGCTAAAAAGTTTATATTAGATAGCATGGTAAAAGCAGGCAAGTTAAAAGATGACAATAGAAACTATGTAAAAGGATTTACAGATACATTTGAATATGGAAAAGCAAGTAAAGTAATTTTAGAAATCGAGGAGGTAACAAATGAAAAAGACTAAATATTTTAATAAAGATATATATGAAAAAGAAAAGAAAATAAAAACAGCATTCATAATACTAGTTACGTTTCTAATTCGGAATGTATATTGGCGTAGCAATAAACTACATGGAATTACAAAACAAAGAAAAAGAAATACGAGAATATCAAGTTGAAATAGACTCAAAAAATCAAGTAATAGATACATTAAATGAAGATAAGAACGAATTAGAGATAATATTGAATAATTATACAATTCAAGAAAGGAAGGATGAAAAATGAAATATAAAGTTGGAGATAAAGTAAAAGTTAGAGAAGATTTAAAGCCAAATGAATATTATGATGGTGTTAGATTTGATGGAGATATGCAAAAAATGAAAGGGAAAACAGTAACAATTGAAAAAATTCTTTCAGATAAGTATTATTGGATTGAAGAGTATGGATTTATTTGGTCGGATGAAATGCTAGAAGATGTTAAAGAAGAAAATACAATATCAGAAGAAATGACAATTGGACAAGTAATAGACAATTTAATGAATAATCCAGATATAATTATAAAAAATTTAACAAAATTAACAGAAGAATGTCAAAAAGTAAATGAAGACTTAAAAATAAAATTAAAAAACAAACAATCAGAAGTAGATTTCTTAAAAGGACAAATATCAGTGTATGAAAAATTTCTAAATAGTGAAGAGGTGTAAAGAATGAATTGTAAACATGCAAAAGTAATAAGAATAACAAACAATAAACAAGAATATTACTGTACAGCAAAACAGAAAGAAATATCAGAAAATGACTGCAGAGGTTGTATGTTATACAATCCAGATTTACCAGACTTGGTAAAGAATATTTTTGGAGGATTTAGAAGATGAGCAATAAAACAGCAGATGAGATGTTTGAGGAGTTAGGTTATATAGAAAAATTTAAAAATCATTGTGAAGATGAAATGTATAGAAAAGATAGCAGTCACCAAGCAGGGAAAAGTATTAAATTTTATAACTATAGCGAGAGTATTGAAATTTATCCTTGTAAAATAAATATGCAAGAACTAAAAGTAATAAATAAAAAAGTAGAAGAACTGGGGTGGTTAAATGAGTAACATGAAATATGATGACACAGATTATCTAATAAATAGAGAAGAAAGTATAGAATATAAAATAAGCGACACAAATGTCAGTAGCATAGAAGAAGATATAATGAGTGAAGAAGCATTTAATGAATTAATAGATAATTTTGAAATAGTAGGAACTTTGACTGAGTATGGTAGAAGATCAATAAAACAAAATGTAAAGAAATTACAAAAGAGAATAAAAGAATTAGAAGAACAAGTAAAAATACTAGATGAAGCATATGCAGGAGCAATAAAAGAAAGCAAAAAATGGTTTGATATAGCACATAACAGAATACCAAAACAAAAAATAAAAGAAATATTAGATAAAGCTGAAGTAATGGACTATTACACTTTACCAAATGTAATAGAAGATTTAGAAAAATTATTGGAGGAGAAATAATATGAAAAAATACATAGTGACAAAAAGGGCATGTGATAAACATAAAAAAGCATTGAAAATATTGTTTTTAATTACTTATATTCTATTTTTTCCATTTGTAATTTTAGCATATATTTATGATTTTTTAGAAATAATTTTAAGTTTTGCAGAACAATTAAGAAATAAAATTGTATATGGAATTTTTAAAATATTATTTAAAAAAGATTGTAGATTAGAAACGGAGGATAAATAATATTAATGAATATAGGAAAATGTAAAAGTAGACCAAAATATATATGCGACAAATGTGGACAAGCAATACCTTACATTTATAAAAAAGGATTTGCTGTAAATAAATATTTTAAACAGAAGAAGTATGACTATGCAATAAAAAAAGAATTTGATTTATGTAATAGTTGTGAGAAAGAATTAAAAGAATGGTTAAAAGAAAAGCCAATTACAACAATAGATAATATGATTAATAAGTTTCCAGTATGGGAAGAAAATTAAAAGAAGGTGATTAAATGGAAATAGAATGTTGTAACAAATGCGGAAGCGACAAATTATTTGTAGAAATACAAGGAAATAGAAGAGGTTTATATTGTGGGAATTGTGGCAAATGGCAAAAATGGATAACAAAACAAGAACTACAAATTGCTAAGTTTAGAGGTTATAAGATAATAAATAAGGAGGACAAGCAATGACAAAAGAAGGAATGAAAATATTAAAAGATAAGAGAGTTGAAGTGTTAAAAGCAATAAAACCCATTTGCGAAGCTTTTAACATAGAATATGACTACATAGTAAAAGAAGAAGGACAAACAGAAACGTTGGTACTAAACGGACAAAAAATAGGTTGTTCAATGAATAGCATATATGCAATAAAAAATGAAATTATTGGTTATATATTTGCAAAGATATATTGTAAAGATAAATGGTGGCACTTTAAACCACATACACTTAAATTCATAAAACAATACTGGTTAAATTAGGAGGTGCTGGAGCAATGACAAAAGAACTAGAAGAAGCATTATTAAAAGTCAAAGATAAAAATACAACACTTTTTATAACTTGCAGAAATAGCATACCAAAACAAAAAATAAAAGACTTATTAACAGAAATACAAGAAGAATACAACAAAGTACAAGAACAATTTGATTGCATTTGGAATAAAAAAAGTAAAGATGATTATGAGAGATATAAACTTCAAGAATTTTCTACAATGCAACAGCAACTAGGATTTTTTATAGGAAAATTAGAAGAATTATTAGAGGAGAAATAAATAATATGTGTAAAGTATTTGAAATTTATTTATATATATGTGGAGGGTTAGTAAGCTTATTAATTTTATTTGGATTAATAATATTAATATTAAATGTGATAGCTTACACATATGAGACTTACATAGGATTTGACACATTTAGCAAGTTCTTAAAGAAGTACCATAGAGAAATGAAAGAACAAAAAAAGAAGGTGATTAAATGACAAAGAAACAAGAAGCAATAGAAAGACTTAAAAGAATAGATGTAAAATTCTTTATATCTGGAATGAATGAAGTAAGTAATTATATTATTGATGAAGCAGATAAAGTAAATAATGCAATAGAAACAGTCTTAAATATGCTAAAAGAAAAAGATAAAAAGATAGAAAAGAAAGACAAGCAAATAAATTTAATGTCAGAACAATTAGCAGGATTAACAATTTGAAATAATGAAAAAGAAGAACCACTAATTTTAAAAGATAAGGAAGAAGTAAAACAATATTTTGAAAGGAAAGTGAAAAGATGGAAATTGAAGTAGAAGAATATGTAAGAACTAATGGAATTATCGGAAAAGTCGAACAAATAGGAAACAGTCTATTTTGGCTTGAAGATGGTAGTAATTATAGTTTATCTAATAAATCAATAAAACATAGCAAAAACATAATAGATTTAATAGAAATAGGAGACTATGTAAATGGAAAAAGAATACATAAAATAGACAAAGGACAAAATTACTGTTATTTATATTATGGAAATTGCAAGACTTTTGTAGATTATCAAATAAAAACAATATTAACAAAGGAAATGTATGAATTAAACTGTTATACAGTAGAAAGGAAGGAATAATGTTAAAAATAAAAGATAGTGTAGATTTAAAAGAATTAGAAAAGTTTGGGTTTCGAAACGAACAAGTTTTTTTACAAAAAGATATGGGGTATATAACATATTATATCAATAAAGACACAAGAAGTATTGAAATATGGACAGATGATGCTTATGAAGTAATACTTGACAACACAATTTACGACTTAATAAAAGCTAATTTAGTCGAGAAAGCAGAGAAAGAAAGATGAGAGAATATCGATTTAGAGGAAAATCAAGATATAATGAAAAAAGCCATAAAATAGACGAATGGATTTATGGAGATTTAAGACAAGATAATGGTAGACGAGCATTCATATGCGAAAGAAAAACTTTACTAGAAACACAAGTACAAGCAGAAACAATAGGACAATACACAGGACTAAAAGATAAAAACAAAAAAGAAATATATGAGGGAGATATAGTAAAGTGCAAACAATATATTGGGGGGAATTTTATTGAATATTGTATTGAAAAAGGATTTGTTGAATTTAAAAATGGAGAATTTGGATTGCATCGTAAACAAGGCTATTATCAGTCATTAAATAAATTCATAGAATATGATTATGAATTAGAAAAAATAGGCAACATATATGAAAATAAAAATTTGTTAGAGAAAGGATAAAAATATGAAAGTAAAAGAATTAATAGAAAAATTAAGCAAAATGGAACAAGACAGAGAAGTAATAATAAGATTTGGATTAGATAAAGAGGATGACATTGGTTATGTCTTAAAAACAGCATTTGTAGAACAAATATATGAAAATGAAGTAGCAATATATGCAGAATATACAGCAACAAAAGAGGATTGTGATTTTGTAGGACAAGTAGATTTAAAAGAAGCCTATAAAAGAATGTTAGAGGAGTGATTTAATTGGATAAAGAAGAAATAACATTAAATGATTATGTATTAACAAATATTAATATAGATACAAGAGGATATGTTATAAGATTAAAAGATAATAAAGAATATCAAATATATGTTAAAAAGCCGAGAGGACAAAAAGCCTATGATTATATTCTTAAAGATGGTAAAGAAATTAAATTAAGTGATGAAGTGAGAAAAATAGTATTAAGTGAAATAAGAGAATATGAAAGATATGGTATTTGAGGAGGACTAGCTAATGGATAAAGAAGAAATAGAAAAAGCAATGAAAGTAGTTTTTAATGAAACATGTAAAGAATGCTATTTCCCTAAAAAAAGAAAATGTACAAATTGCATTAAAGAAAATGGAAAGAAAATAAAAGCATACATAAAACATTTAGAGCAAAAAGAATCTATATTAGATAAAGTAACAGAAGAATGTAGAAAACAAATGACAACATATGAAGATAGTATATTAGAGATATTCCCACAAAAGATATTAAATATTATAGAAGGAGAAAAGAAATAATGGCAAATTGGTGTAATTATTATAATTGTTGGTGCAATGATTTAGAAATGGTAGTAGATGAAATAGAATGTGATGAAGATTGCAGTGAATGCGAATATTTTGAAGAAATAAAAAATTATCGAAATGATAGTTGGTATTAAGGAAAGAAGGTAGAAAAATGAAAGTAATAGATTTATTAAATATATGGGTAAAAGACAGAAATAAATTACCTGAAAAAATAAAGATAGACAACAAAGTGTTTGAGTACGACGAGGAATGTAATTTGTATAAGACACCTGATAAAGATTGTTATTTAATACAAAATTATTTAGATTGTATAGAAAGATTAGACAGAGAAGTAGAAGTAATAGAAAAAAACAAAGAAATAGAAGAATTAGAAATATCAGAAAAAGATAGAAAATTTCATTCTGATTATATAAATAACATTGCAGACAAACTAAATGAAGTAATAAGAAAAATAAACAAAGAAAGAGAGGAAACGTAAAGATGGGTAGTGATTTTGATGATGATTTTTCAAGAATATTTGCTAGAAACAACATGGAGTTAAGAGATGAAATAATGAAATATGTTGAAGAAAGATTTATTAGTAAAAAGAAAATAGAAGAAGTTATAGAAAAAAGCAAAGAGTTTTACGATAAAGAAGAAGTAACAAACTTATTAATAGATTTGTTATATGAATAATCGATTGAATACGACAAAATAAACGAACTAGTACGAGCAGTAAACAAAATAAACAAAGAAAGAGAGGAGATGCAAAATGGACGAATATTACAATGAACCCTACAATGAAATTGAAGAAAGAGATGGTTTTGTATTAGAGAGAATACCACGATATTGGAACAATGAATACGTAGATGAAGATATAAATGTAACGCTACAATACAGAGCATCACACTTCAAGAGTAAAAAGGCAATGTATAAAAAAATATTTAATGATATTGAAAAGATAAAAGAAAGCTTGCTATATGCACAAAAAATGTTAGAAAGAGAGGAAAAGTAATGTGGAAGATTTAGTAAAAGAAATTAAAGAACACAACAAAGATAAAATAATAAATCAATTACAAAGAGAAAACAAAGAGCTAAAAGAAACTATAATAAATATGTCAAAATGTATGTTTAAAAGAGATGATGACTTATCTGAAACAATAAGAATTATCGCTGAAGAATTAAGAAGAATATCGAGAAGAAAGTAAGTGATACTATGCAATTAAAAGAAACGCAAGATAAAGAAGATGTATTAATATTATTAATGATACATGAAAGAGAAAAACAAATAGAATTGTTAGAAACAGAAAATGCAGGTCTAAAAAGACTAGTTGTAGAATTATCATCAGAAAATAAGCATTTAGAAAAAGTTGTTAGTGAATTAAAAAGTAAAAGAAATAATTAGGAGGCTACAAATGACTAAATCTGAATTAATAGAATTATTAAAAAGTTACAAAGAGAACAAAGCTAAGTTAAATATAAGACTAAAAGAATTAAAATCAGCAAGAATGAAATTAAAATCATTAGAAGATATAGATTATACTTTGTCTGTATCATATGGATTAAATCAAGATATACATAGCAAAAACAAAATATCAGATAAAGTCGGAAATCAAGTAGAACAAAACGATACTAAAAAACGAGAACTAGAAGAAGAAATTAAAAATTTAGAAGAAGAAGTAAGAGAATTAAGAGATAAAGTAGAATCAGTAGACGACAGATTGGTAGGATTAAAATATAAAGAAAGAGAAATATTAACAGCTTACTATGTAGAAGGAAGAACAGCTGAAGATATCGGAAACAAGTTATATTTTCAATTATTTAATCAAACAAGAAGTGATAGACATATACAAAGAATAATAGAAAAAGCCACTAATAAGATGTTAAATCTATAAAATGTCGTTAAAATGTCGTAAATATGTCGTAGTTTTATACAAATATATATAGTATAATAACAATAGTAAAATTGTCGAAAGACAAAATATAGATTAAATAAGGAACCTTTCTTTTTTAATTTTTTCTAAAAGAGTAGACGTTGATTCAATGTTTGCTCTTTTTATTTAGTCAGGAGTGAAAATAATGAAAAGAAAATGGACAAAAGAAAGTGCAGAAAGGTATTTAGTAAAAGCTAAAGAAAAAGGCTTAACGTATTGGAGTGCTAAAGATTTCTTAAAAAATCACAGAACAATGCATTCTATAATTTAAAATAAGGAGGAATAGAAATGAATAATAGAGCAAAATATTTAGCTGTAGATGAAGAAAAGAATAATAGAATACAACATATTAGAGATGTTTTTTCAAATGTTTATGATGAAATAGAAACAAACTGTAAACCAAGTAGAGAAACCTCACTTGTAATGACTAAATTAGAAGAAGCTCAATTTTGGGCTATAAAAGGAATTACAAGAGAAGATTAGTTTTCAACAATTACTAACTATCATTTATATAGTTAAAGAATTGTGGAATAAATTACCTATCTACCAAGAAGTAGAAAAGGTTTCTGGAAATGTACTAAGTAAAATTAGTGCAATTCCTGTATACGCTTTCTTAGTTTAACAGGTAAAACAGTAGTCTTGTAAACTACAATAGTAAGTTCGAGTCTTACAGAAAGCTCCAAAAGAGGTGTAACATATGACAAACCAAGAAAGATTTAAAAAATATAAACAAGAACATTGCAAATATTGTAAAAATAAAACTAAAGATTTATGTGATATTAGAATATTTGCAATAGATAGAGTAGTTTATACAAAATGTGGATTTTATGAAAGAGAAGAACATGAAGAAATAAAGAAAATGAAGTTGACAACATGGCCGAAAGCGAGAAAACAATAAACAATATTAGAACAGGAGCAAAAAAGTAGGTGGAGGTTGATGGCTAAATCAAAATGGGAAGAAGTAAAAAATAAACTTGTATTAATAGAAGGTTGGGCTAGAGATGGATTAACA
>CAMMHE010000043.1 GCA_946496575.1 uncultured Clostridium sp.
TTGAATCACTTTTTTTCTATATTTTTTGTTTCACATCAATTGTAACACTACAAAAAAATAAATATTTCTAAAATTTATGAATATATATAATATAAGTGGAGGTTACTATGAAAATAAGATATTTTGATAATGCAGCTACAACAAATTTAAAAGAACAGGTATTAACAGAAATGTTTCCATATCTAACAAATTCATATGGAAATGCTTCAGCAATGTATACAATAGGGCGACAGGCAAAAAAAGCTATAGAAAATGCGAGAACAAAAGTATCTGAAATAATAAATTCAGATCCAAAAGAAATATATTTCACATCATGTGGTTCTGAAAGTGATAATATGGCATTAAAAGGTTTTGCATATGCTAATAGAGAAAAGGGTAAACATATAATAACTAGCAAAATAGAACATCATGCAATTTTAGAAACATGTCAAACTTTGGAGAGACAAGGTTATGAAGTGACATATTTAAATGTAGATAATGAAGGAATTGTAGATTTAAATGAATTAATAAATTCCATTAGATCAGATACTATTTTAATAAGTGTTATGTTTGCAAATAATGAAATTGGAACTATACAACCAATATATGAAATTTCCAAGATAGTAAAGTCTAAAAATATAACATTTCATACAGATGCTGTTCAAGCAATTGGAAATGTACCAATAGATGTGCAAAAGATGGGAATAGATATGCTTTCAATGTCAGCACATAAATTACATGGACCTAAAGGAGTTGGAGCATTATATATAAGAAAAGGAATAGAAGTTGAAAAATTTTTAAATGGAGGTCATCAGGAAAGAAATAAAAGAGCAGGAACTGAAAATGTAGCAGGTATAGTAGGATTGGGTGAGGCATGCAGATTAGCTAATAGGAATTTAAAATATCATATGGATTATCTAAAAAAATTAAGAGACTATTATTTTAAAAAAGTTTCAGAAGAAATATCAGATGTAAAAATAAATGGTAGTATAGAGAAAAGATTACCAGGAAATGCTAATGTTTCTTTTAAAAATGTTGATGCACAAGAATTGTTATTTAAATTAGATGAAGTAGGAATTTGTGCTTCAAGTGGTTCAGCATGTAATACAGGGGAGCAAGAGCCATCACATGTATTAACAGCTATTGGGTTGACATCAGATGAGGCGTCAGGAGCACTTAGAACTACATTTGGGGAAGACAATACAATAGATGATATAGAATATTTAGTGGATAACCTAAAAAAATTTACAAAAAGTATTGACAATTAATAAATAAACATTTATAATTTATACTTGTCAGGAGAAATGCAGGTGTAGTTCAATGGTAGAACCTTAGCCTTCCAAGCTAATGACGTGGGTTCGATTCCCACTACCTGCTCCATTGCTCTTGAATATTTTAATACGCAGGTGTAGTTCAATGGTAGAACCTCAGCCTTCCAAGCTGATGACGTGGGTTCGATTCCCACTACCTGCTCCAAATTCAAACAGCTTACGGACTGTAAAGATTTGTAGGTTGCTTTTTTGTTCTTTTTCTGGAAAGGAGGAGAACATTTTTTATGCTTGAATTTAAGTTATTACAAGAACTTGAGCCAAATGCTGAAATATTAGAACTACTTAAGGATTATGCATATACAGTTAAAACTGGCAAAATAAAGCATTTATCACATACTAACTTACAGTTTATAGAACCAATAGAATATGTAATTACATACCCTACTACACTTACAATACTTGAATATAAAGTAAATGAAGTTAGTAATAAAAACTTTTACATAAAAGAACATAATCAAAAGTATAACTTCAAAGAAATAAAACAAATTCTAAAAAAATCTAAAATTTATTTCCACTTTTATGCTTTAAGTGAGCAAATATATAGAGAAAGTTAAAATTTTTCGTACAAAACCCTAAAATATTCCTTTATGGATTAGGGGGATAAAAATTTCATTAACAAAACCTAAAAAAATTCACAGGATAAGTAGGAGGTAATTTTATGAGATGTGGAATTTATGTAAGAGTATCAACAGATGAACAAAGAGATAATGGATATTCTATTGATTCACAGTTACGAATGATAAAAGAATATTGTGAGAAAAATGAGTATTCTATTGTAGATGTATACAATGATGCAGGATATTCTGGTAAAGATTTAATGAGACCAGAAATGCAAAGACTTCTAAAAGACATAAAAATGCACAAATTACACAAATTAATTGCAATTAAGGTAGATAGATTAACTCGTAATAATTATGATGGATTTTGGCTTTTAAATTACTGTGAAGATCATGACGTTAAAATAGAACTAATATTAGAGCCTTATGATGTATCTACTGCAAATGGTGAAATGTTCTATGGAATGAATTTAGTGTTTGGTCAAAGAGAAAGAAAAGAAATAGGAGCAAGAACAAAAAGGGCATTAGAAGAAATGGCTTTAGAAAAGGTACACCCTAGTAAAGCACCTTATGGCTATACTAGAAATAGTGAAACAGGTCATTTAGAAATAGAAACTATTGAAGCACAAGTTGTAAAAGAAATATTTGAATTATGTAAGAAAAGTTACTCTTGCAGAAGTATTGCAAAAATGATGAAAGATAATAATTCTTATTTAAGAACTGGAAAATGGACAAGTGATAGAATTTATAAAATACTTACAAATTCTATCTATCTAGGTGTATTTGAATATGGCAAATATGCTAGAAAACCTCAAGATATTTTAAGAGTAGAAAACTATTGTGAGAAAATAATTGACCAAGAAACATGGAATACTACAAGAATAATTTTAGAGAAAAACAAGCATTCAAATTATGGAGGACATATACATTTATTTACTGGAATTATTAAATGTCCTGACTGTGGAAAGATATTATCTTCTACTAACTCATATAAGTATAGCAAAACCGAAAACGAAAGAATTTATTATCATGTAACCTGTAAAAATCTCAATTGTAAATCAAAAGGTAAACATTATAATTCGGATAAAATAGAAGAAAAACTACGGTAAACTTCTAAATGAACTAACAAGATATATGTATGAAATGACATTTGAAATTATAGTAAGTAACTCTACCAAAACGAAAGATATTCAAGAAATAGATAAAGCAATTCAAAAACTAAAATTGCAAGAAAACAAGCTAGTTGATTTATACTTAAATTCCAGTTTGAATGTAGAAACTATCAACAATAAGAATGATAGTATAAAAAAGGAAATAGAAGAGCTGAACAAGAAAAAACAAAAAATTGATCCAGATAATGTACTTAAAGAATATGTAATAGAGCTATCAAACAAGCTAGAAGGAACAACAAATAGTGAAAATGTTATTAACAATAAAGATTTATATGGTTTTGTTTTTGAGCATTTAAACAGAAAATCAAAGAAGGATTTAATAAAAAAAGTAATTGAAAGCATGGAAATTTCAAGAGATGAAAAATACAATATTGAAATCAAAAATATAAGATTTACAGAAGGATTTATATCAAAAAATAGCAAGGAATATATAAAATATTTGAATGATATTTTGCGAAATAACAGTATAGGATACATCTATAAAGAAGCAATTACAAGACAAGAATTAGAAAAATTAAAAGCAAATTATTATATATTTTATCATTCAAAAATTGAAAATAAGGAATATTCTAAGCAAGAAATGAATGAATATTTACAACTATTAGAAGAAAATTTTTATACAAAAGGCGTTATAAATTGCCCTATTATTGAAGATAAATTCATAATAGATTATGTAGATTTGATACAAAAAAGCGAAGAAAAATTGTTGCAAAATACTCGGATAAAAATAGTGAATTTTGGAAGATGCAAATTTTATGTCCTAGCTAGCAAGCACTGAATTTGTACTCCCGCACAAATTCAAATATGGGATTTGCACCCCATACCCCCAAAAAATAAAAATTGAAAGGAATTAAAAAATTTATGAATGATGAAAAAGTAAATTATGTAATAGATATGATAAAAGATATGGATTTAGAGAATAAATTAAGATTAGCAATATGTATGAGTGATATGGCTAGTCATACCAATTTAGAATATGATAAAAAAGAAATGTATAAATATTTTGATAACCTACTAAAAGAAATCAATATTGAATACAGAACAACTACTATTAATTTTGCAAATTATGTTTATATAATTTTTGCTATTTCAAAAATTATGGAAATGGATTCAACACAGCAAAATAAAGTTGCATTATATTTGTTTAATAGCATAGATTGTAAAAAATTTACAAAAATGTTGAAAATTTAATTTTTATCTGTTAAAATCATGTACGAAGGTAATGAAATATGAAAAAAATAGTCGATGGAATGGGAGAAATAGAGTTTGGGAGATTTTATAATAACAAGAATAAAATTATTTCTTCTTTAAATGAATCTCCAATTATTGATAGCAAAAAAGTACAAACTATTTCGCTAAATAAATTTGAAAATTTGCTTGATAATGAATACATCTTTAATCTTATACCCCATAGAGATGAGATTAATATTTATAGAACTAGCCCTATTAATTTATTATCTAATTATAGATTTGATATATTTGTAAAATACTACTATGTTAAATCATATATTGAAAAATATAATTTAAATGAAGCTACAGAAATATATTTATCACATATAAAAGCATTTAATAATTTTCATGAACCTGATGGCAGAAAAAACAATGCAAATGATTTTATAATAAAGTTCAATTCCCTTATAGAAAACGTCAAATCTTGTAAAAATTTATATAAAACTATAATTCCAATTAGTACAACAGGAATACCTATTGATGGAACTCACAGAATTGCAATTTCTTTGTATTTTGACTTAAAAATACAATATTGTGTTTTTGATTTATTAGATGGAAAATATGACGAGACATTTTTCTTACAAAGAGGAATGCCATATAAACATGTTGAGAAAATAAAAAATATATCCAAAAAAATATTAAAATAAATATGATAATAACTAATGATGAAGATTTAACTTAAAGTTATATCTTCATTTTTATATATGGAGGAAAAGTTATGAGTATGGTTGTATATTATACAATTTTAATTTTAGAAGTTCTTACTGGATTTTGGTGTATTTACAGGAGTTTTAAATATATTTGTAAACCAAATAAGAAAACTAAAAATATATTACAACGAAATGAAAAGAAATCTAATATTCTTATTGTTATTCCTTGTTTGAGAGAACAAGATATTATTATTCAAACGTTAAATTATTTTTTAGGATTAACTAAACATTTAGATAATGTCAAACTTTTAATTGTAACAACACAAAAAGAAAAATTTGAAAAAGAAATTAACTCATACTTAAAAGACCAACTTATAAAAGATGTTAAAAATAATATGCAATTACAAAAATTAATTAATAAGTATAATAAAATATTATCTACAAATGAAATTAAAGAAATTTTAAAGTATAGCAAGTTAGAGAATATAGAAGAAATCATAAACAATAAAATCCAGAATTCTAAAACTACTAGTGTTTTAATAGAAGAATTTATAATTCAAAATCATTTGGAAGAAAAGGTATATCATTTTCATTATCCAAATAATGAAGGAATTATGGCAGATCAACTAAATTATGTATTAAATAATTTTGAATTTAAAGATGAAAAAAATTATTACTTTTCTGTTTATAATGCAGATAGTATTCCTAATAAAGATACAATTAAAGAAGTTTTGACAACTATAAATGAAAATGATAATCCTAAAGTTATACAACAATATTCGGTTCCAATAAGTAATTGGAATGAGTTATCTAATTTAATGAAAGGATTTTCTATATATCAATCTAACTTTGAACTTAGATATGGATTAATAAATTCATATTTTCCTAATAAATTATTGTATACATATGTAGTTGGACATGGAATGTATATTAGAGTTGATATATTAAAGCAAATTGGTGGATTTGAAACCAAATATTGGTGTGAAGATATATATATGAGTTATGTATTAAGAAATAAAGATATATCGATTTATCCTATAAAAACACTAGAAATTATGCAATCGCCACAGTATTTATCTATATTAACAAAACAAAATTCAGTATGGTTTAAAACTTCGTTTGAATGTTTGAAAATTTTTAAAGATATTTTTAAACAAAATAAAAAAATAAATCTAAATAGTATAGGGTGGTTAATGCAAAGAATAAGAATGAATATAACATGGCTTGGTATGCCAATTGCATTTTTATATACACTTATAATATCTATATTTAACAAAAACATTATAATGTTTTGTCTATCTGTATTGTCCTATTTTGTAATGATTGTATTAGAGTATGGTAGTACGATTAAGTTAATTGAAAAATTAACAGAAATAACCTTTAAAAATAAGATAAAAATTTTGATTAATACGATAGTGGCAACTACGATTTCAAATATAGGACCAATATACTCTTTAATATCACGAAAGAAAGAAAAATATAAAACAGTAAGGTAGGAATAAATATGAGTAGAGGAAAAATAATTGTAGTAGAAGGGCCTTCTAATTCTGGAAAAACAACAACTTGTCAAAATATGAAAAATTATTTTAATTGCATAGTAATTGATGAATGCATGGTATATGAAAAAAATCCTCCTAGACCATCTCAAAGTTATGAACAAGAAATACAAAATCAGTTGTTCTTTTTCGAAGTAGAAAGAAGAAGAATGAAGAAAGCAACTACACTTGCTTTAGAAGGAAAAAATGTTATTTTAGATAGATGTGCATTATCTACAGTAGCAATTAGTTATGCGTTTGAAAAATTGGGAAAATATCCAACTTTTAAACATGCAATGCGGTCAATATGAAAGATTGTTTAAAGACAGTACACTCTTGAAACCAGATGAATACATATTTTTATACACTAATAACGATAGTATAGTGCAAAGAAATAAAACAAGAAGAAAAGAATTATCAAAATCATGGATTGATACTTCTTTCACAGATTATCAAAATGAATTTTATGAAACAGTTTCAAAAAAAATACCTAATAGTAGAAGAATATCTACTGATGGAAAAGATAAAATGTATGTAAGTAGAATTATCGCACAAATTTTAAATGTTCAAGAATTAACAGATAGAAATCTATAAAAAGCATTGATAAAAATGTATAAGTATAATAAAATGTTAAAAAATATATATTTTAATTATATTAATAGGAGGAATGAATATGGCAACATTTTATTTAATTAGACATGGTAAACCAGATTATACATATGGGGATACACACGGATTTATAGGACAAGGACATGATTTTGCACCATTGAAAGAAGATAGAATAAAAGATGTTATAGAAACATCAAAAGATACTAGATTAAAAAATGCACAAATTATTGTAACATCACCATATACAAGAGCATTGCAAACAGCTAGTATAATATCCAAAGAAACGGGACTTGAAATTGTGGTCGAACCAGATATTAGAGAATGGCAACCAGACCTTACATATCAATACAAAAATAGTAATGAAATGAAAGAATACTATAAAGATTATATTGAAAATAATGGAGTTTATCCAACTAATGAAAAAAGAAAATGGGAAACAAAAGAACAATTAAAGAATAGAGTTATGTCTGTTATTGATAAATATAAAGAAAAATATGATATAATAATTGTAGTTGCACATAAAATGGCTTTTCAATCTATTTGTGATTGTGGAGATATGAAACCTGCTGAAATTTTTGAGACTACTTTTTAAATTAAACTAGAAATGGAGAAAAATTAATGAATGAATATTTTGAAAATTTAAATGAAACAATAAAAGAATATTTTAAAGTGTTATCAGATGAAATACCAGATTTCTTATATGACTATATAAATACACCTGCAATGCAAAGAATAGGAAAAATTGGTTGTGGCTGTGGAACAGACTATACTAAAATATTTAATAATAAGTTTTTTTATTCAAATTTAGACCATAGTGTAGGAGTTGCTTTAATAATTTGGAACTTTACAAAAGATAAAAAGCAAACAATTGCTGGACTTTTTCATGATATTAGTACCCCTGTATTTAAACATTGTATTGATTTTATGAATGGAGACCATGAAACACAGGAATCTACTGAAGAGTTAACAACATATATGATAAAAAATTCAAAGGAAATAATGGAATTGCTAGAAAGAGATAATATAAAAGTAAATGAAGTAGATGATTATCATATATATCCAATAGCAGATAACGATACCCCAAAATTATCAGCAGATAGATTAGAATATACTTTAGCTAATGGTCTATATTTTAAGGTGGTTTGGGATGTACAAAAAATTAAGGAAATTTACTCTAATATCGAAATACAAATAAATGAGGACGGTATAAGAGAATTAGGGTTTAAAGAGAAAAACATAGCAGAAGAATTTATTGATGGAGCAAGTCAATTATGGCCATTATGGGTATCAAATGAAGATAAATTGGCAATGCAATTTTTAGCAGATACTGTAAAGAAAATGTCTAAAGGAAATCTTTTAACTAAAAAGGATTTATATACTTTATCTGAAAAAGAAGTAATAGATAAAATAGAAAATTGTACTAACGAAAAAATTTCAAAATGTTTCAAATTATTTAGAAACTCAACAAAAATAGCAGAAAGCGACTTTCCTGTTTTTGATAAATATTGCGTTAGTATAACAGCTAAAAGAAGATATATAGTTCCATTAGTAGAATATGCTAATTCTTATAAAAGAGTAAATGACATTTCTGATTTTGCTAAAGAAAAAATAGATAATTATTTAAAATTTAAAACTAAAAAATATGCATATTTAGATTTTGACTTCTAATTAAATATATACTCTAAAATCACTATTTGAACTATATTGGTTAATTTCTCCAGTATAACAATTTGTAGAAAATACAATTTTTATGTTGAATTCTTATAGTAAATTATGTATAATAAATTTATAAATTAGAAAGAGAACGAAGTTCGTAACTTGTATGTGATTCGCTACATTTGAAAAAGTAAATTCCAAATGTAAGAGAAACGTCAACTTTTAGGCGTTTCTTTTTGAATAAAAGTTGATTTTTTTTAATAAAATAGTGTAATATTTAACTTAAAGTAACGAGAAATTGAACATGGCAAACAAGCAAAAAGAAATTAATTTTTTTTGTATAGGTTTAAAATAGATATGTCACATGTAAATTGAAAAAAAAATATTGAAAGAG
>CAMMHE010000044.1 GCA_946496575.1 uncultured Clostridium sp.
CTAAAAATCCTTCAAAAAAACCTCTGAAAACGTTGATTTCTCGGGCTTTTTTGACCATGTCATCACATTTGACTACTCATCCCATCATGACGATATAAATAGTATGACATAGGGAAACACTTGTCCCTTGGTGTAGGGATATTTTTCAAAAATTTATTTAACACATAAAACTGTTTCATATTCTATATTATTTACTTTTCTATCCTTGTAATATTTAGATTTGATAGAAGTATAATTATATATATAAAATTCTGTTTAGGTCATAATATAGTATCTAGCTAATATAATATAATGAGTATATTCAAAATATAGTTTCTAATTGAATTTTCGGTAAAATATTTATCAACCTTAATCCACCATGTATTGTGGCTGTTTCAATAAGTTCTTCAATGCTATCAAAACTTTGTTCATACTGATTGCTCCAAAGAGATACTTTTTTCTGAGAATTGCTACAAGACAAAAAATATTGTATTCCTTCAAATGAAAATTCTATTTCTCTTCCATGTTCAATGAAATAAATCAAAGCTGATAATGATTTTGTTTGTTCAAATTCTTTGATAATAAAATCATGTATTTATAGAAATATATTTACACTTCCATAATTTATTATACTAAAAAATCTATGAAAAATGCAATCAAATTCTATAAATAAATCAAACATCTCCTATAAATATTTGAAAAAGATTGTTAACATCAGATTCTAATAAATTATCATCTCTAATATCATCAAGACCTTCTGTATGTCTTATCAATAATTTATGCATATCAATAATATATTTTTTAGTTAATATAGTCATTTTACCAATTCCTCAAATTCTTTTATATGCTTACTTAAAATTCTTTTTGAGGCTTTTTTAACTGTTTCATCCTTAACTTTTAAAATATATTGTTTCTATTTTATAACTTATAATAATGTAATTGTATACTTTTTGCAAGTATCTTTCAATCCCCAAATTTCCTACTATTAAAATGTGTACATTTTAATAGTTTTGACGAATGTGTCTTATTAAGATTTCTATTGATATTTTTTGCTCCATGTGATATAATTAGTCTAAAATCAGTTTAATTATAGTCTAAAGGAGTTCTCATGAAAGATTTAATCTACCTAGATACATATGTATTGCAACAAGATATGAGGATAAGGTTGCCAAAATCTATATTGTCAAATCTTAATGCCGAAAAAGGTTCTACAAAATTCGACATTTTTTTCGATTCTAACAACAACGCCTTGGTTTTGAAACCAACGCAAGAGAAAGGAAATTAAGCATGGAAAAAAAAATTGGCTATTCTACAAAATTTGGTGAGTGCTTATGTGCTAACTCTCTCGATGCCTTAAAAAAAATGGATGATAATAGCATAAATTTGGTTGTAACAAGCCCGCCATTTGCTCTCCAAAGAAAAAAAGCATATGGAAATGAAGATCAATCAGGATATGTTGATTGGCTGTGCCAATTTTCAAGTCTTGTATTTCAAAAGCTCCGAAATGATGGTAGTTTCGTCGTTGATATAGGCGGTGCATACGAAAAAGGCACGCCCACATATAGTCTTTATCAATTCAAGGTACTTATAAAAATGTGTGATGAAATCGGCTTCAAATTAGCACAACCATTTTACTGGCACAATCCATCTGCATTACCAGCACCAATCGAATGGGTAAACAAAAGAAAACTGCGTGCAAAAACCTCTGTAAATACGGTTTGGTGGCTATGCAAAGATCCTATAAATTGTAAAGCCAATGTTACTAATGTGCTTGCCCCTTACTCCAAAAGAATGGAACGCCTTATTAGCAATCCAGAAGAATTTATCAAAGACGAGGGTACAGTTAGACCATCCGGACATGTCCTTGGAAAATCTTCTTGGAGTAAAAATAATGGTGGGGCAATTCCACCCAACTTAATTCAAATCCCAAATAGCGAAAGCAACAGCCAGTATTTGAGACATTGTAAGTCACTTAAAATAAAGGGGCATCCTGCTCGTTTTCCATCTGGACTACCAGAATTTTTCATTAAATTTCTCACCGAAGAAAACGATCTGGTAGTTGATATATTTGCTGGAAGTAATACAACTGGATTTACATCAGAAAAGCTCCACCGTAGATGGCAGAGCTTTGAATTGTCGAAAGAATATGTTGCTGCTTCATCATTTCGATTTATTGATAGCATTGACGATGCAGAAAAAGCATACTCCAACATCATGAACGAACAATTCGTTCATATCCCTTAACATACACTATCTGGATTAATAGGTCTATCTTTATTTATAGGATAGACCTTAATTCCATTTTCTCGAACAAATTTCACTGGTATTTTAGGATTATTAAGATGTGTCATTGTTTCCAATTTCTTTTCCCAGTGTTGATATATAGGTTCAAGCATATTAGGTGTCATTACATAAATTTCGGATAGTTTTATTCCATAATAAATCGAAAATGTCCAAGGCACTTTCCTATACTTTGCAATAATATCGTGATTTGTATGATGATTTGTGCTAAATCCAGATGCTGATGTTTCAAGATTGATGGATTTCATCTCCCACTCCGTTCCGCTTTCTGAAACTGCGTCATTCCCCTCTCTTCCTGGTATAATATCCATATTCAAATATATAAGTTGTTGCAACACTTTGGCACCATTATCTTGAAATATATCATCAATACCGTACCTCTTTGCAAGATCAGATAGATCATTCAAACTATCCCATAATCTATCAATTTGCTCTATTTGTTTTTTGTGTTTCTTATCATAAAATGCCATCTTTTTCAACCTCCTCAACAAAAAGCATATATGTTTCTACTTCCAGGGCATCTGCAATCCTTTGTATATTTTCCAACGAAACATTTCGTTTATAGCGTTCAATACCGCTTATATAAGTTCTGTGTAGCCCACTTTTTTCTGCAAAGGCTTCTTGCGATAAATCTAATTTCTGTCTATAATATTTCAAGTTGTCTCCAAAAACCTTTACAACATCCACTATCTATCCCCCCTTTTATTTTCGTATAATTTTTTATTATACTTTTTTATATACTATAAGTCGACAGACGTTAAGTAACATAAAAAAGTGTGTTATATTTACCATACTCTTTTTTCTAAAATTCAATTTAACTTTTACCCTTTATAGTCAGAAAAAAGGCAGCTTACATACCTAGGGCAAGCTGCCTTTCAAGCTACTATTACTAAATTGTATCAATGTCAAGAGAATATTCAAGAATTTCTTCTACGTTGCTATCTTACCGCTCACAACAACAATATCACCAGTAGACAATATACCACCATTACTGCCATTTTCTGCTTGTTAGTCTTAATATAGCACTGAACACCAATGATAGCCCATTCATCATCAGCGAGAAAAACACTAATGTACTCGCCAGAACTATCAATAGTTCCCAGTCTACCTGCAAGGGTCACATACTAGTCTTTATATGTTTCAGCAGCTTTCAATGCGTTTTTGTCAAGATTAGCAATGAGTGTAGACACATCGTTATCATTTTTGCTTCTTTTGATATTCCATTTTCCTTCTTTTATTTCCAACAATAGCATGATCTATTAATGAATACTCCATCAATTTTTTTGTTCTTTGGTGTTATATTAAAAAAGTAGACATGAAACTAACTCATATATTATAATTAATTAGACATATAAAATGAAGTATTTTTATAAAACCTAAAAATTTAAAAAAAGTATTGTTTCTTTGTACCAAGCTGGTAAATCTCAATCTCAACTTTCCAGAGGTTATGATATTTCTATTTTCGCTATTGCTATATAGATTAAACAATTCTCTGAAGTTAAGCGTGATGATGACTCTATTATATCTGCTAAATAAATCAAAGAACTTCAAAAAGGAAACATTCTTATTGTGAAGGAAAATTTAATATTAAAAAAAGCTCATAATTTTTGCTTCGCAAAAACACCTTTAGTGCTAGTTTCTTCTGGTATGTTATTGCCATATTCACTTCTCACTATCAGAAAGATTAATTACTGTTCATTCTCTAAAATTTCAGCATTCTATTCATTCTATTAAGACTTTGTGTCGTATACTTAAAGTTAACAGAAGCACTTATTATAAACATTTTCATTCTACTCCTTCTAAAAGAGCTCTTTAAAAAAATCAAAAGCTTTATTCTGCTATTCTTTCTATTTATTCTGCTTCTAAAAAGCGTCTTGGTGTTTATAAAATATGTGCTATTTTGAAATGTGAATATGGCTTTATTATTAGTCCCGACAGGGTTTATAGACTTATGAAATCTATGACTCTTCCTAAAATATCCACTGTTAAACACAAATATTATAATTATAGTAATACCAATTCCTATAATTCTGATAAAAATATACTTAACAGAAACTTCTCTGTTAATACTCCAAATGCAGTTTGGGTAAGTGATATTACTTATATTCGTGTTAATAGTTCTTTTGTTTACCTTTGCGTTATAATAGACTTATTTTCTCGCAAAGTTATTTCTTATGCAATAAGTACAAAAATAGATTCTAAACTTGTTATTAATGCTTTTTTATTAGCTTTTAATAAAAGGAATAAGCCACAAAATCTTATTTTTCATTCTGATAATAGTTCTCAGTATACATCTACAGCCTTTAGACGTTTACTTGATAAATTAGATGTAATACAATCTTTTTTCAAAAAAAGGTTGTCCTTATGATAATGCTATTGCTGAATCATTTTTCAGATTTTTAAAGCAAGAAGAAATTTATCGTTATTCTTTTTCATCTTTATCAGAACTTAAAATACATATTTTTGATTATATTGAGGGTTTCTATAATTCCAGACGTCCTCATTCTGCCAATAATATGCTTTCGCCTAATGAAAAAGAAAAACTTTTTTATGAGAATTTTTCTACTTAAGTATATATTTTAATAATTTTTTCTCTTTTTTGTGTCTACTTTATTGACTATAGTCCACCTATTAATTTAGATAGTATAATAATATCATTCTTTGTATTTCTATTCAATGTTGCATTTTGTGACAAAAATTTATGTATTATATTAAATTCCATATCTACCAAATTTCTGTAATATTCATCTATTGTTATTGGTGCATTGTAAATGGCTGTAAGTAGATATTGATGCATATTATTTATTGAATTAATATTTTTCATAACACACTCAACAATATACTCTATATATTTCTTTATTTCTTCTGTAGATGATAAATTATCAATAGATAATTCTTCATATCCTCTTGATAATCTATTATTAATATTATTATTATTACTACTACCTTGTACTTTTGACATATCAGAATTGTAATTTTTACATTTCAATAACTATTTATCCACAGGTTTGTCCACATAGTTATCAACAGACTTGTCCACAGATTCTTTAATAAGATTTAAAAGTAATCAATATATAATTAAAGTAACAGACTTATTTTTCTAAATAAGAAATTAATATATTTCTCATTCTTTTAGATGGCAAATATAAGTTTATCGGCTGATTATCTCTTATCCTACTTCTATAAATCCATTGTATAAGTTGACACAGAGCATAATCGTCTTTATTAATATTTGAACCATAATGGCTAAACATATTAACTATATTAGGATTTATAAATATATTTAAAGCATAAGCTAAAGTTGATTTATGTCTGTATTCATTTGTAGCTATGCAATTACAAGGTACAAAGCCTTTTGAATATCTATCTCCTTTATATTTATGCTCAAAATCCGAAAAGACAGAGTACATATTTTCATCTGATTTAGAATTTATTATATGTCTAAAATAATTATATAAATTATTTTTTAATTTTATATGTTCAGCTTTTCTTTTTCTTGCATTAAACCATTTTTTAGATAAAGCATAAGTATCTTCTCCAATATCATTTAACTTACCATCATACAAATTGATTAATTCTTTCATCTGCATTCTAAAATTATAATCATCATATATACCTTCTACAATTTTGTAATCTGTTATAACTTTATAATACCTGTATTCAAAATCATACATATCAAAATATGCTTTCATATTTGAACCTCTAAATAAATAAGTTAGTATAAATATACTTTCAAATAAATTAAATATTTCAACTCTATACTTAAATATGAATAAGTTATTTATAAAATATAAACTATCATTGTCAGCCATTTTCTTAAGTTGTTTAAAATCCCCAGTATATTTCTTAAATTTAACTTTATTTTCATTATCAATAGATATGTAATCACTTTTTATCAATATATTTATATCATCTTTTGAAATCGGAATATGTGTTAACAAGTTTATTGACTCGTCTATTATTAGAGTATATGTTTTATTTTGCAACTCATTTATTATTCTGTTATCAAACATACTAAATAAAGTATGTGTAATATAAATATTTTCATTTTTATTTATTAGTGATTCTAAACTTGACAACTTTGTTATATCATCAGATGGTGTGTTAAATTTCAAACTTTTAAATAGCTCCGGTTGTTTTAAATAAGGTGATACAAATATATATTTTTTATTTTTGTTCTCTTTTATGTAATTAATAATTCCTGTTGTTTTACCTGTACCCATTGGCATATCTAATATATTTAATATTTTATTTATTCTTTTCATCTGTTTTCCTTCTATATTTTTCAAATAATTCTTTTATCATTGATTTAATAAAAAATGTATTTTGCCGAAAAAAAATCGGCAAACATATTAAAAAAGTCAATAAATAAAGCATTTTTTGAATGTTACTCTTAAAGAAAAAGATAAAAATAAAAAATGTATAATAAAAATGAATATAATTTTTTATACTGTAAAACAAAAATTTTATTTTTAGATTATATCAATATAATTTTTTCTTTATTAAAGTATTAATTTATTGATTGATAACAGCTTTTTATTTCTCTGTATACTCTTTTACAAATATAAAAACATAAATATATTACTTTACTGATATTTCACAGCATACACTATTTTTATTATTCCATTTATTTTTTTAACCTCATCTACACAACGAACATGTAACCTGTTTACAAAGTTTTTATTGTTACAGAAGTATCAGTATAATTTATTTACAACTTCTTTTGTAAGCCATACTGTGTATCTTTGTTTTTTATATTTTTCATTCATATTAAAACCTCCAAATAAATTTAATAAAAAAAGAACTTCTACAAATCAATAATTTGATAAGTAAAAGTTCTTTAATATGTTTTTAGAATATATTCAGCTACTCAGATATATCTTCATGATAATCTATTATCAATATAATCTTATTATTAGTAGTATTACATTGTAATTTTTACATTTCAAGAAATATATTTCAGTAACAATGAATTCAGTTAAATTGGGAAGTCAACATGCATAGTAAAATTTCGAACTATACCATAGTTATGTTCAAGCTTTACCTTAACTCCATAAGCATTTTCTCCTACAGTTTCAATTTTCGGATATGCTGATTTTACTTTTTCAAGTAATTCTATATCATCATTACCATATCCAAAGTAATGCATAAGTCCTTTGCCTTTATCACTTTTATAATCCTAACTGTTTTTAATAGCTATGTTTATTATTTCTTCATAAAATGAAACTTCCTTTTGATTTAAGTAATTAAATGATATATACTCTAAATCTTCAATAGCTTCTTCATCAAAGTATGATTCATAATCTAATACACAATTATCACCATAATCAATTAATCCTTTTATAGGACTGTAAAATTTATATTTCATTATTAATCACTCCTCATTATTTTCAATTATATTTTTTACATAAATTATATTAGGTTTTCCAAGACCCCTACATTTTCTTTTGATTAAAAAATATTTTCTTTCAAGCTCATTCAGTATATTTATAGCTTTTGTCTTACCCCAACCAATATGTTCTTTTACTTCATTTATTGTACAGACAATATAAGGATTACCATTTTCATCAATCCAACCTTTTTCTTCTGATAAATTTATTTTATCAAGTAATATTGAATATAAAATTTTTGCTTCTGTTGACATATCCATATATTTTTCTTTTTCAAAAAACACTCTTGGTAAACTGTAATAAGAAAAAGGTTCTAATTCTACTTTGCCATAAAAATAATCGTATTTCATTTTAAACACCTCCAAAATATTATTAATCTTTTCTTCTCTGATATTTC
>CAMMHE010000045.1 GCA_946496575.1 uncultured Clostridium sp.
GATTTCTACTTTTGGTTTAATACTGAAACTAAAAAAGAATATTATGCTACACCTTTATATTTTTATAAAGCTGATTACCATTTAGATACTGAAAATAAATTACGAGATGTTTATTATAAAGAAACAGAGAAAACAGATAATGGATTAAAACACCCAGCATCAATATATTTTCCATTTCACGAAAAATTTGGGCTATTATTATTAAGATTTCTGAATGCTGATTTATCTAATTATGAAACAGCAAATAAAACTTTCTTTTATGCTTATGGATTTGAAATATTAAAAGACTTAGATAAAGATTATAAATTTGAATTAAGTAATAACTATGGTAGTAATGAAAACTATTTAAAAGCTATAAATAAAATATTTGAAGATTTACAAGGGAACTTAATGGACCTACAACAAGAGTTAATAAAAGCAGTTACATATATTTATAATTTAGATAATAATAAAGCATTAGATAAGTATACATATTCTGAAAGATTTGCTGTTTACTTAATAAAGAGAATGGGAAAATTGTATTCATACTATAAAAATGACTATATTATGAGAGATAGCTACTCAAGAAAATATGATGAATTTTCAAATAATAGTGAATATGAAATACTTGAATCATTACATACTAAAAATATGCTACTTTCAATGAGTGATACACATAAAAGTAATGATTTATCTAGTATTTGTTATGCCATACTTGAAGAACTTTCAAAAACATCTAATTACCCAATTAAAAAATGTCAAAATTGTGGAATGTACTTTATACCTACTTCCAAAGTAGATGAAATTTATTGCGATTATCCTAAAGATAACTCAAAATCTTGTAGAGATTTAGGAGCTTTCCAATCTTATGCTGAAAGATTGAAAAATAATAAGGCTATGGGTGAATATAGAAGAACATATCAGCAAAAATTTATGCAAGTTAGAAAAGATAAAAATAACACTAAACTTACTAAAGATTTTGAAACTTGGAAGAAAAAAGCTAAAGAAAAAATTAATGATATGAAAAAAGGCAAACTTACTGAAAATCAAGTTTATGATTGGATAATGAAAAATAAGTAAATTATTTAAAGAGTGCCCTTGCACTCTTTTTTGTATTATACTTTAAAACTTCTTTCTTATATCTTCAAATAATTCATTAATATCCACTCCTAGAACATAAGCTATTCCAAATAGTTCATAGTCTTTTACTGTCCTTTTATTATTTTCAATATCATATAGACTTTGCTTATGAATACTAATTCCCATTAATTCTAATTTAGCAGATAACTTTTCATAAGACAAATTCTTTTCTATTCTATACTTCTTTAATACTTTTCCAATCACATTCATATTTCCTTCAAATCTTACAATCAATGACATATTTTCATCTCCTAATATTAATATGTATTGATTTTAATATTTTTTTATGTTATATTTATAAGTGTTAACACTTTATTCACAGTTATACACATCATAAAAATTAAAAAGGAGCAAAGTGAAATGGAACAAATAAATAAAGAATTTAATGTACCATATTATATATTTGAAGAAATTGCAGAATATATAGAATTAACTGCTAAAGGTTATTCAAAATGCATGAAATGGAAAAATATTAAGTCATTATTAAAACTAGCTGTTGTTAATAATCATTTAACAAATCAACAAGCTAAATTTTTAGAAAAAGAATTTTGTAGAGAAACAGAAACTATTGATAATTAAAATATAGTATGTTAATATATGTATAATTAAAATAAAAAGATAAGAATAAAAAAGGGGTTAATTATGGGTTTTTTTGATTTAAAAGTAAAATGCGCAATATGTGATAATGATGTTGGTCTTAATCGTTTTCAATTAACCAAAAATGTATGGATTTGTCCTAATTGTTTAAAAAAACTTGGTGGAACAGCAGTCTTTCCGATATTAAAAAAAATGAACATAAATGAAATTAAAGAGAAATTAAATAATACTAATGAAGCTTTATCTAACTTTGTAATTACTAAAAAAATTGGAGATTATATCTATTTTGATGAAGAAAATAAAAAATGGACAATTCCTCAAGGTATGTTTAAGAAAGCGATAGATGGAAATAGGATATTTTCTTATACTGATATTTTAAATTATGAATTAATCGAAGATGGAAATTCAATTTCAAAAGGCGGAGTTGGTAGAGCTATTGTTGGAGGAGTATTGTTTGGAGGTGCAGGAGCTATAGTTGGTGGCAGTACAGGTCATAAGCAAAAGCAAACTTGCACAAAATTACAAATAAAAATAACTTTGAATAATGTTAATCATCCTATTGAATATATAACTTTCATATCTACAGAAACAAAAAAGGATAGTTTTATTTATACAAGCTCTTTTAACTTTGCACAACAAATTTTATCTATGTTAAATATAATATGTCAATCAAACTCAACTGAAAACAGAAAAGAGATTCAAGAACAATTAACATCTAATTCAAATTTTTCTGTTACAGATGAAATAAAAAAATATAAAGAACTATTAGATATGGGAGCCATTACTCAAGAAGAATATGAAAGAAAGAAAAAAGAATTATTAAATTTGTAAAAATGATTTTTTGTAAAATATTGTAAAATAAGATTTAAAATGATAAAATCTTGTTAATATATATGAAAGGGGGATTTTTAGATGGCAGATACTGAAAAAACAAAAAAACCTATTTATAAGAAATGGTGGTTTTGGGTAATAGTTGTACTATTGGTAGCTATAATAGGAGCTGGAGGTTCTTCAAACAATACTAATACTTCAACATCAACTAATAGCTATCAAAAAAATACTGCTGTTGAAATAACTGTTGCAGATTTTAGTACTATGTCTAGAGATGAAGTGCAAGCTTGGTTTGATACTAATAAGATCAATGGGAAAATTTCTGATGAATATTCATCAAGTGTAGCTAAAGGAACTTTTATTAGTCAGAGTATTACAGCTAATACAGTAGTCCATGAAGGAGATAAGATTACAGTTACATATTCTTTAGGTAAAGAACCAACTACTGAAGAAAAAAATGCATTAAAAAAAGCAGAATCTTATTCTAAAACAATGCATATGTCTAAACAAGGAATTTATAATCAGCTAACTTCATCTGTAGAAGGATTTACCAAAGAAGCTGCACAATATGCTATTGATAATATTGATGCAGACTGGAATGCAAATGCTTTAGCAAAGGCAAAATCTTATCAACAAACAATGAGTATGTCTAAACAGGGTGTTTATAATCAATTAACTTCTACAGTTGAAGGATTTACCAAAGAACAAGCACAATATGCTATTGACCATTTAGATGATTAGTATTATTCAATATAGAATGTCCATATGACATTCTATATTTTTTATATTTCCAAATCATCCCTCTCCTTTTCTTTATCTTCTCGTTTGATTTGTTTTTCGACGTCTAAATAAGTTCTAGTTTCTTTTTCAAAATCTCTAACCAGATTATCTTCTGCACCCATATCAAACTTTTTACAAATCCATTCAATAAATTTATTAATAGTTTCGTGGAATTTATCTACAATCCTGTGAAGTTGGTTATTTTCTTCTTCTAATTTATGAATTTTGCCTTTGTATTTCCATTCTAAATTATCTTCTTTTTGTTGATATTCAGCCTTAATATTATCTACTTGTTTATGCAAATCTATATTATCAGCTATAATCTTGTTTCTCTCTTTTTGATACTTTTCTGCTTCTTCTACCATTTTAGCTTGCCTTAATAATTGTTGGTTCATTAATAAATTATTTTGATATAATTCGTTTATTAAATCATCTTTTGGTTTTATAATATCTTCTAAAATCTTTTCATCTCTTTTCTTTGATAATCTATTTATATTAATATCAGTAATATTTGGAACATCTGGTAATTCTAATTTCATATTTTGTAGTTTTTCTTTTGTCTTGTCAAAATTAGTTATTTCTTTATATTCTTTTATATCAATATGTTCTCTTTCTGTTTCTTCTTTTGGTACACCTCTTTCTAATTCAAAACTGTGTGAAGTCATATATTGATAAAAAGCATCTTGTAATCTCCTATAACTATCTTTTTCTTTCCAAAATTCGCTACAAGCTAGTTTATCAATGTTATTTCCTTTTTTATCTTGTGTATGAACTACAGGTAGAAAAATTAAGTGCATATGTGGAGTTTCCTCGTCCATATGCACTTTCGCAGACATTATATATTGTTCACCTAAATTTTTATATTCAGCCACAAAATTGTATGCTGTTTCGAAGTATCTTTTTGTTTCTTCTTCGCCTATTTCTTCAAAGAATTGTTTATCAGAAGTAATAATATATTCACAAGCTATATTGCTAACTGTTTTTATTTGACCTTTCAAATTATATTTTTCTCTCATCATATCAAATTCTTTGTCATATCTGTATTTAGGACTTTTCAATGAGTAATTCAAGTATGTTCTTTCCTTATCTATATTATCATTTGAATAATTTTTATTTCTTCTTTCGTTGTGTCTGTATATTCCTTTTAAATTTTCTCTTTTGTATTTTGTGTTTCTAATAATTGCAAAACTCATATTCTATAACCTCCTTCTAATTTTTAGCCGACTTTTTTGACTCTCATAATGGGCGATAGCTTGGCTATCGTAAGGGGTAATACAAGCAAAAACACAAGGTGCTTTTCTAGTAGCAATTCCACATATAGAAACTACCTCTGCACCTCGCATTTTTACTTTGTATTGTAACACACTACAACACTTTTTTTACGCTATTGCTAAAAAGTGTCAGTGTGGCAGGAGTTCCTGCACCCCAAAAAACTAAAAATAGCTTTACTGCATTTTTAGTTTTTCCATAAAAATATAACAAGTATATTTTTATGCTTAACCATAATTTGCTATCCGCAATTTATGGTTAAGAGAGCCAAGAAAAACATATTATATATTTTTTCTTGACTCTTTTTGAAACCTATTCGGTTTCAAAATTCCAAAATAAAAGCATAAGTTTTACTTTAAAAAAACCTACACTTTCATTTTGTTTTACAGCATAACTACGATGTAAAATTATTATTTGCATATAAGCTATTAAAATCAAAGCCTTCTTTTTCGTAATCTCTTTGTTCAAAATTGCAAAGCCTTTTATTATTAGTATTTTTATATTTATTTATATTATATTTATTATCCTTAAACTTTTCTTCAATAGGGTATTGAAGTTTTGTTGGGGAGGGTATTAAACTTTTGTTAAATAGGGTATTTAACTTTTCTTCAATAGGTATTAGTTTTCTAATATCTACTTCTTTACTATTTTCTTTATATACCATTTCAATATTTATATAACCTTTATCTTTTAATGAATTTACTAGCTTTGATACTTGTGTTACTGATATATTTAAAAGTTCGCCTATAGTTTTATTGGTACAAAAGCAATATTGTTTTTCTTGACTTAAAAATATTACAAGTGAATATATATGTTTTTCTTTATCACTTAAATTTTTGTCTGTTAATATTTCTATTGGAATCCATAATCCTTTTAAATTTAAATTTGACATTGCCATCCCCTCCTCTCTTTCAAATTCGTTCGCTTTATTTTGGCTTTATTTTCGCTTTTGATATATAAGCAATATAAGTTTATATCTTAAAATTGTAGATAAAAAATTTCCAAAAAAAATCGCCTTGAACTTATTTCTAAATTCAAAGCAATTTTTTATTTTGAATTTTCTCGACAGTGTCGAGAAAATTTAGATTACTCTTTATCTTCAATATTTTTTCTTTGTTCTAGTTGAACTTTAGCCTTTTCTATACTATCCATAAATTTTTGTTCTAATATTTCTTTTGGTACATATTCTGTCAAATATTGTGCAACATGTATTCCACTATTATCTAATTCTAGTAATTGTGCCATCATATCACTTTTTGTCGCACATAATATGATTGCAATTGGTGATTCTTCTCCTTCTGCTTTTTCATATTTGTCTAACCATTTCAAATATAATTCAACCTGACCTTTATATTCTGGTCTAAATTTATCTAGCTTTAATTCTATAACTACTAACCTTTTCATTTTTCTATGATAGAATAATAAATCTATATAATAATCTTCTCCATCTATTGTTATTCTTTTTTGCCTAGCTAGAAAAGCAAAATCATTTCCCATTTCTAAAATAAACTTTTCTAATTCACTTATAATTGCATTTTCTAAATCTTTTTCGCTATAAGTGTCTTTTAAATCCAAAAAGTCTAATATATATGGATCTCTAAAAAATAAATTAGTTGTCATCTTGTTTTCTTCGTTTAGCAATTTCAAATCATTTACAATAGTCTGTTCTGGCATTTTAGATATTGCTGTTCTTTCAAATAATGCTGAGCCAATTCTTTCTCTTAATGTTCTAACTCCCCAAAACTCATTTTCACACATTGTTGTGTAGAAATCTCTTTTTAAACTATCTTTAACTTGTAATAGTTCAACAAAATGTGACCAACTTAATTTTCTCGACAGTGTCGAGAATTTTTGAAAATCTGGATAATATTCATAGACTTTTAGCATTCTAAATAAATTTGCACTACTATATCCTCGTCCATATTCAACTGTTAACCTTTGACTTAACTTTTTTATTACAGCCTTTCCATATTCAGCTCTTTCATAATTTAAGACATTTTCAGTTATATCTTTTCCTATATTCCAATATAATATTGTCATTTCTTCATTTACTTTTAATGCTACATTTCTTTTTGCTTTTTCAATTTTATCAACTATTTTATTATATAAATCATCTATATTTATGTTATCTATGTTCTCTAATTCGTTCATTTTACCTTCTTTCTAATTTAGCAACGGCTGTTGCCAAATTACATTTTCTCTTTTATTAGTTCATACTATATCATAAAACTCAAAATTTTTCCATTAAATCTATAAATTTTCATACATATATTAATTCATTTAATATAATCTCCTCTGCTTGTTGCCTAATTGCATTCATAGTTCCCACCCAATAAAGCATATCTGTATTTTTCATATCTTCTGTTAAATTACTTTTTGCTTTCAAATCATCAATAATTTGATTAACTCTTTTAGTTGCTGTTTCCTGTATTTCTTCTAAATGGTCTATTATTGTATTTTCCATAAACATTATTGTATATTCTGCTTTTTTATGTTCTTTTAAATAGTTTAATCTCATTCTTCCGTATTTATTCAAATGTATTTTCTTTTGTTTTGGTAATACTAAATTTGGAATATAATAATCTCCTTGTCTTACATATTCTATTCCTGTTCTTTCATCAATAAATCTTTCTTTTAATTCTTTGTTCTCCATAATTTTTAAATCTCCTCTCAATTTTAAATTTTTATTATAAAATCAAAAAAAGATGAAATTGTTTTTATTTTTTACAATTCATCTTTTAAATATTTGAAAATTTATGATTTTTACTAAATTGTTTGTAGGAGGAAACCTTTGTTATTACTAGACTTTACATTTTCGTCATAAGAGAATATGGTTGTTATTACTAATGCTATTAGTGTTATTCCTCTCTTTCCTTTCGTCCATTGTAAAATACTTTTTTCTTTCAACTTTTGTTCCTCCTATT
>CAMMHE010000046.1 GCA_946496575.1 uncultured Clostridium sp.
TTTCTTCCAAGTCTTGAATGGTCTTTTACTATAATTGTTCCAACTTGTCCATTTTCAGCAAGTTCCATCATTTCCATAAAGGCAGGTCTTGTAAAAGTAGTTCCAGAATACCCATCATCAACAAAGAATTTAATGTTTTGAAATTTGTTATCTTCTGCATATTTACTTAAAATCAATTTTTGATTTTTTATACTATTGCTTTCTCCTGCAAGTTCATCATCTCTTGATAAACGGCAGTACAAAGCAGTTATTTTATCGCTTTCTAGCTGTTTCATTATTTACTCCTTTCTTTTGACAGCTTGAAATACGATATAAAATTATAGTTACTACAATTCAAGTAATGTTTATAATATACCATATTTCAAACTAAAAGTTCAATACAAAAACTATTACTTTTGGAAGATTTCAAAAAATCTAGTTAATATAGTGTGTTCCGAATCTTTATTAAAATAGGTATTTACTTTATAAACAGTACCATTTATTTCTTTTTCAAAGTTCAAATCTTGTTCTGGATAAAAACTTTTTAAATATTCTGTAATTTCTTCTTCAGTCATTTTAGAGAGTTTATTACAAAATTCATTTTTTAAATTTTCTAAAAATTCATATTCTTCATTGGTTAGTTCAATTCTATAGATTTTTTCATTATCTTGCATCTCTATCAGCCCTCCTTTTCTTGTATTCAGGAGAGTTCTTTGATTTCTGCTTTTCAAGTCTTGCTTGTTCACGAGCTTTTTTCTCAGCTTGTATTTTTTCTTGTTCAATTCTTTGCTTTTCTAATCCATCTTGTTTTTCTTTATCAAATATACTTTTAAAGAAATTTGTAACTTTTTGTGGCGCAAGTTTGATAACATGAAAATAATCTTTTGTTTTTTCTACAATATCATCATATAGAGATTTCCACTTATCTACTGCATTTCTTAAATTATCAATTCTACTATTAAGCTCATATATTTCTTTATCTGCTACAATTCCTTTTTTAGCGTATTCAGTTAAATTCTCATAATCTTCTTGTTCTAATTCAATCTTTTTGGAGAATCTTTTTTGTTTTCCTAAATTTGAAATATCTTCAATTTGCCTATCAAACTTCATATACTCATTATAGGAATTTTCCTTTTCTTCAACTTTATTTGTAATTTTTTCTAGTCTTTCAGTATCTTTTTTTATTTTAAACTGTAAATCTTCTAAATGCTCTTGATTACTGCCTTTTACACCACGAATAAAGTCTTTATAACCACTATCAGACATATATTGAAAGAATCTATCTTGTAATAGACTATATGATTTTACTAAAACTGCTTTTCCGTTCTCATCATATACAGGATTTCCTTGATTATCTAGTAATTGTTCAGATTTCCATTTTTTACTATGACTTACTTGATTGATTATTTCTTTTGTAGTACCTACTAAAGATTTATCTTTACATCTTTTAGTCCATTTTACTTCTTTCATAACTACTGGTATTGCTACAACATGCAGATGATAGTGATATATAGGCTTTCCATATTCTTCTGTTAAAGCAGTATTTAGCTCATCTGCATGCATTACTGCTGATATAATATTATCAGTTTCCATTTCTTGTTCAGCAAAGTGAAAAGCTCTTTCGTAAAATTCTTTTGCAAATTCATAACCACCGTGTTTTTCAAAATAGTCAGAGTTAATATCAAATATAAGTTCATCAAATACTTTTGCATTGTCTTTTAAACCTCTTAACGATACTTGTGCATTATCAATTAATTCTTTTAATTTTTCATTATAGGTAGTTTCACATCTTTTATAATGTACATTATTAGGTGTTTGAGTCAAATCAACATTCATATTAGAATATGATTTATTTTTTCTTTCGTTGTGTCTTTCAGCTTTAGTTATACTTGTTTTAGTATAAGTTTCTACTCTAGCTACTGAATAATTTGTTCTCTTGTCCATATTTCAACCTTTCTTGTAGGTAGCAAGAGGCGACCAAAGGGAGCTGTTACATAACTTTCTAGCGAAAGTATGTAACCCACTATGACACTTTCAAAACTTCGTTTTGCAAAGATGTCGTGGGCTCCTAGCGGAGGGCTCATAAATTATCAATCTTACGATGGATAATTTATGTTTGGCTTCGCCAAATCAAAATAATATTTTATTACTTCCGTTCAAATATTATTTTGACTACTGAAAAATTTTTTTGCTACCTAGCATAAAATTTTTTCAGTATCTTTCTGCTATGCTTTGTAAGAATATAGAGCAATACCTATAGTCTTTTTAGCATAACAAAAAGACCCATTAGGCACAACAAATAAAACTACCAATATTGCGTTTTTTTCGCAAAGTAGAGAGTTTTACTTGAAACATGCTAATCGGTCTTAACCACTGCTGGACATTTTACATACTATTTATTCTAAACCAGCCAAATATATTTCACCGCATTGGATTAGTAAGTTTCCTACAAACCTTAATTTTCAAATTAGGAGAAAGATAGAAAATATTTTATTGTATCCCTTACTAATCAGTGTTTCGTGTCTATTAATTTTTCAGTGTACTATTAAATACATATATTATATATCATCTTTTTATGTAAATGTCAATAAAATCCAAAAATCCAATTGAAAAAAGTCAATATTACTGATATAATTGACACATAATAATATTGTTAAATTGATTGGAGGGACAAATTATGATAGATTTACATATGCATACAATGTATTCTGATGGAGATAAAACAATAGCAGAAATATTAAAATTATGTGAAGATAAAAAATTAGAATATATTTCAATAACAGATCATAATACATGTGCTGAATATGAAGATGAATATATAAAAAATAATAATATTTTTTGTGGAAAAATAATAAAGGGTGTTGAAATGAATGCAACATTTCAAAATAAAAAAATTGAAGTTTTAGGCTATAAGATAAAAGAGCCTAAACTAATAGAGGAATGGTCGCACAAATTCTTTTCAGAAGAAGTGTTAAGAGAGCAACAAGAAGAATCAAAAAGAAAATTATTAGATATATGCGATAAAAAAGGACTTATTTATGATGAAAGCAAAATAGAAAAAAATATCCCTGTAACAGATTATATAACAATATATATCTATAAAGAATTGATGAGACACAAAGAAAATTATGAAATTCTTGGAGAATTTGCAGAATCATTAAATCTTTTTATAAGAAAAGGATTGATGAATCCAGAAAGCGAATATTATACAGGTTCAGATAATGTACCAAAGCCAATGTATAAAGATGTTATAGATGTGATACATAAAGCAGGAGGATTAGCTTTTCTAGCACACCCATTTGAATATAGATTTGATGATACAATAGGCTTTATAGATGAGCTTCGAAAAGAAAAAGAATTAGATGGAATAGAGTGTTTTCATCCATCTGCTAATGAAGATGAAATTGATGTTTTGGTAGAATATGCTAAAAAGAGTAATTTATATATTAGTGGTGGAAGTGATTATCATGGACATAAAAAGCCTAATGTAGAAATTGGAGTTGGAGAAGGAAATTTGAATATTTCAAAAGAAATAATAGAAGAGTGGATAAATCAGTAAAATTAAAAGAAAATATATTATAGTTTGGAGGAAAAATTAATATGGGAAAAGTATTAAAGGTAAGAGAAGTTGGAGATCCTATTCTATCTATAAAATGTAAAGAAGTAGATGTAAAAAACATTAACCAAGAAATACTAGAGGAAATTAAAGATTTAAAGGAAACGCTAAATTTTACAGAGGGATTTGGGATTGCAGCACCACAGGCAGGAATTAATAGAAGAATAGTAATTATTCAAGTAAATAAAGAAAAATGTACATATAAAGATTGTGAAGAAGTACCAACTACAGTAATGATAAATCCAACATGGAGAAAGTTATCAGAAGACAGAGAAATTGAATTTGAAGGTTGTTTAAGTGTTCCTTCTATTAGAGGAAAAGTAGAAAGATACACAAATATAGAAGTAACATATTATAATGAAAATGGAGAAAAAATTATAAAACAAGTAAAAGGATTTACAGCAAGAGATGTTCAACACGAGTGCGACCATTTAGATGGAATCGTATTTTTAGAAAGAGTAAAAGAACATAATGGATTTGCAACTAAAGAAATGATAAACAAATTTAATTTAAAAGAAGAAAGTATGTAAATAATGGATTTAGAAAAGAAAGATAATAATTCCATAATTATTAAATATCAAAATACAGATAATGTAGTAGAAGATATATGTTCTATTATTGAATCAGCACGAGATTATGCATATCAATCCGTTAATATTGCATTAGTAGAAAGAAATTGGTTTATAGGATATAGAATTGCTGAAGAAGAATTAAAAGGCGAAAATAGAGCGAATTATGGTACAGAAATATTAAAAAAGTTGTCTAAAGAGTTAAAGAAAGAATATGGAAAAGGTTTTGAATTAAGAAATTTGTACTATTTTTTACAATTTTACAAAACTTTTCCAAACATTTTGCATTCAGTGAATGCAAAATCTAATATGCTACTTTCATGGACTCATTATAAAACTTTATTACAAGTACCAGATGAAAAAGCTAGAGAATGGTATGAAAAAGAAACTGCTGAACAAACTTGGAGTGTAAGAACTTTACAAAGAAATATATCTTCACAATATTATTATAGATTACTAAAATCTCAAGTTAAAGAACCTGTAATTGAAGAAATGAAAGAAAAAAATAAAGAACATTATTTAGTGGACAAACTAGAATTTGTAAAAAATCCATTAATAGCTGAATTCCTTGGCTTTTCATTGGAAGATAGTTATACTGAAACAGAACTAGAAACAAGTATTATAAACAATGTTTTTTATAATTATATTTTAAAATGTTTTGTTTTAATTGATTTAAAAACTAATAAGGTAACACATCAAGATATTGGACAAATGGATATGTATGTTAGAATGTATGATGAATTAAAAAAGGCTAAAGATGATAATCCAACAATAGGGATTTTACTTTGTACTGATACAGATGCGGATGTTGCAAGATATTCTGTATTACATGGAAATGAGCAATTATTTGCGACAAAATATAAAACATATTTACCAACAGAAGAACAACTTAAAGCTGAGATTGAAAGTCAAAAAGCAATTTTTGAGATACAACAACACGAAAAGAAGGAAAGTAATGAAGAATAATAAGTACTGGGAGTAATAATAATGAAAAATGTAGGAACGAAAGCATTAGAAACAAATAGATTAGTGTTAAGAAGATTTAATGAAAACGATTATATAGAAATGTATGATAATTGGGCAAGTGATGAAAAAGTTACAAAATATGTTTCATTTAATCCACACAAAGATTATAACGAAACAAAAGTAATTTTAAATGAATGGATTAAAGATTATGATAATGGTAGCTATAATTGGGTAGTTGAATTAAAAAGTACTCATGAAATTATTGGCAATATAAATGTTATAGAAATTAGTAAAAAGCATAATAATTGTGAAGTAGGCTATGTTTATGGATCAAAATTTTGGGGCAATGGTTATGCTTCTGAAAGTCTTAAAAGGGTATTAGAATTTCTATTAAATGAATGTGAATTTCATTTAGTAGAAGCCAAACATCATGCATCTAATCCAGCAAGTTGCAGAGTTATGGAAAAAGCAGGTATGAAAAAAGATGGAATATTAAGAGAAAGAAGAGTAAATAAAATTAAAGATGGCTATGATGATTTAGTTATATATTCAATTACAAAATCAGATTTGCAGTAACAAGCTAATTACATAAACGAATTAAAAGAGCAGATTTCATTTCTGCTCTTTTAATAGTATTAGCAATAAATAAATTCCTTAAAAATGACTTCTTCAACTGAATGTTTATAATTATTCATAAGTCCAGTCCATTTTAAAGGGTCAGTATTTTTCAAGCTTTCATCAATAGGATTTTTTTCTAGCATTTGTTTCATAAGTAAGTTAAAGCTTTCCTTAGCTTGTTTATCAATTTCTACAATATGTTTTCTTAAAGTTTTGTTCATGAACATTATTATATATTCAGCCTTTTTATGATTTTTTAGATATTCTAATCTTAAATGCCCATATTTTCCAATAATATAATCATTTTCATAATCTTCCTTTTCCAAATATAAGTCAGGAATGAAAAAATCTCCCTCTTTGTGATAAGTTATCTCTACCATAACTAAAACCTCCTAAAATTTAATTTCACTACTTTTAGA
>CAMMHE010000047.1 GCA_946496575.1 uncultured Clostridium sp.
GGGGATATGAATATTATGGAGATATAAGAACAGTAGATGTAACAGTAAGAAGAATCAGAGAAAAAATTGAAAAAGACACTTCTGTACCAAAAATATTGATTACCAAAAGAGGAGTAGGCTATTATATAGCAACAGGAGAAGAAAATTAAGATTATGTATAACAAATAATAGGAGAAGAAGGGATAAAAACAAATGGCGGAATTTGTACATCTACATGTACATAGCGAATTTAGTTTACTAGATGGAGCAAACAGAATAAAAGACTTACCAATACGAGCAAAGGAATTAGGAATGAACGCCATGGCAATTACAGACCATGGCGTTATGTATGGTGCAATTGATTTCTACAAAGCATGTAAAAAAGAAGGAATAAAGCCAATAATAGGTTGCGAAGTATATGTAGCACCACGATCAAGATTCGATAAAGAACCTAATATAGACAATAAATATAATCATCTAATTCTACTTGCGAAAAATAAAGAAGGATACCAAAACTTAAGTAAACTTGTATCAATTGGTTTTGTAGAAGGATATTATTATAAACCTCGAATAGATCTAGAGGTACTTCAAAAATATCATGAGGGATTAATATGTTTGAGTGCATGTTTAGCAGGGAGTTTAAATCAAGCATTGTTAAATGGAGAAAATGAAAAAGCAGAACAAATAGCATTATGGTATAAAAATTTATTTAAAGAAGATTACTACATAGAAATTCAGAATAATGGAATAAAAGAACAAGTATTGGCAAATCAAAAATTAATAGCTCTAGCCAGAAAATTAAATATACCATTAGTAGCCACAAATGATGCACATTATCTAAAAAAAGAAGATGCGTACAATCATGAAGTATTGTTATGCATACAAACTGGAAAAAAAATGAGTGATGAAGACAGAATGAAGTTTGAAACAGATGAACTATATGTAAAATCACCTGAAGAAATGAGCGAATATTTTTCAAATTTTCCAGATGCAATAGAAAATACAGTAAAAATTGCAGAAAAATGTAATTTAGAATTTGAATTCGGACATACTATACTTCCAAATTATGATGTTCCAAAAGAATTTGAAACACATTATGATTATTTAGAAAAACTATGCCATGAAGGGATATTAAAAAGATATGGGAAAAATCCATCAAAAGATATACTAGATCGAGCAAAATATGAATTAGATGTAGTAAAAAATATGGGATATGTAGATTATTTTCTTATAGTATGGGACTTTATTCATTATGCAAAAGAACATGATATACCAGTAGGACCAGGTCGTGGTTCTCGGTGCAGGTTCAATATTAGCATATGCCATAGAAATAACAGATATAGATCCTATAAAATATGGACTAATATTTGAAAGATTCTTAAATCCAGAAAGAATAAGTATGCCTGACTTTGATGTGGATTTTTCAGATGCTCAAAGGCAAGAAGTAATAGATTATGTGTCAAACAAATATGGAAGTGATCACGTATCTCAAATAATAACATTTGGAACAATGGCAGCAAAAATGGTAATAAGAGATGTAGCAAGGGTACTTGAATATCCATATTCAGAAGCAGATAAACTAGCTAAAATGATTCCTAATGAACTTCATATAACAATAGCAAAAGCATTGGAACAAAACAGAGAATTAAATACACTATATGAAAATGATGAAAAGGTTAAAAAAATATTAGATATAGCAATGAGTTTAGAAGGAATGCCAAGACAAGCATCAACACATGCATGTGGAGTAATAATAGCAAAAGAACCTGTTGACACTTATGTACCTTTATATGTAAGAGATGGACAAATATCAACTCAATATATAATGACTACTTTAGAAGAACTAGGACTATTAAAAATGGATTTCCTAGGATTAAGAACATTAACAGTAATAAAAGATACAATAGAATTAGTAAAAGAAACTCATGGAATAGAAATAAAATTTGAAGACAATATGGATGATCAAAAAGTATTTAAATTGTGGCAAGATGGTAATACCATGGGATTATTCCAGTTTGAAAGTCAAGGAATGACAAATTTTATGAAAGAATTAAAACCAGACTGTTTAGAGGACTTAATAGCAGGAGTATCACTATATAGACCAGGACCTATGGATCAGATACCAAGGTATATAAAAGGAAAATTAAATCCAGGACATAATGAATATACTCATCCAAGTCTAGAACCTATATTAAATGTTACATATGGATGTATGGTGTATCAAGAGCAAGTTATGCAAATAGTACGCGATTTAGCTGGATATTCTTTAGGAAGAGCGGATTTAGTGCGTAGAGCCATGGGAAAGAAAAAACTAGATGTAATGGCAAAAGAAAGAGAAATATTTATAAATGGGCAAATAGATGAAAATGGAAACATAATTGTTCCTGGATGTGTTAGAAATGGAATAGATGCAGAATCAGCAAACAAGATATTTGATGAAATGGCTGAATTTGCTAAATATGCATTCAACAAATCACATGCAGCATGTTATGCAGTAGTAGCATATAGAACAGGATATTTAAAGGCATATTACCCAGCAGAATTTATGGCATCAATGTTAAATAGTTTTCTTGGAAATTTAGATAAAATACCACAATATATAGAAGAATGTAAAAGATTAAACATAGAAATATTAAAGCCTGATATAAATAAAAGTTCAACAAAGTTTACAGTAGAAAAAGGGAAGATAAGATTTGGATTAGGAAGTATAAAAAATGTAGGAATAGTACCAGTAGATAATATTGTAAAAGAAAGAAAAGAAAATGGAGAGTTTAAAAGTTTTGTGGATTTTGCAGAAAGGATTTCAGGTAAAGCTATAAATAAAAGGTGCATAGAAAGTTTAATTAAAGTAGGAACATTTGATAACTTGGGCAAAAATCGTAGTACATTGCTAGCATCATTTGAAAATATTATAGACACAATAGAATTATCAAATAAAAAAAGTTTAGACGGCCAAGTATCAATGTTTGATTTAGAAAGTGATACAAATAAAAAACAAGAAATAAAATATACATTTGATGAACAAATTGAAATGAATGAAAAGGAATTACTTTCAATTGAAAAAGAAATGTTAGGAATATATATATCAGGACATCCACTTGAAAAAATAAAAGATCAAATATTAATGCAAACAACTATAAATTCATCTCAAATACGAGAGATAGATGAACAAAATTCTTCAGAATCACAAGAGATTGACGAAAAAAATGTATATAATAGTCAAAAATTTATAGATGGACAAAATGTAAAAATAGCAGGAATAATAACATCTATAAAGAAAAAGATAACTAAAAATAATAAAATGATGGCATTTATTACAATAGAAGATTTATACGGTCAAGTTGAAATTATAGCATTTGAAAATACATATATGTCTGCTCAAAATAGTCTGATAGAAGAAAACGTAATTCTAATAGAAGGACGTTTAAGCATAAGAGAAGATGAGGAAACAAAAATAATTGCAAGTAAAATTTTGAATTTTACAGAACAAAAACAAAAAAGTGTATATTTCAATATAACAACATTATCAGAGAAAGAAAAAGATAAATTAAGAGGAGCGATAAAATTTTTTACAGGAGAAAAAAATAATACACTTGTATTTATAGAAATTGAAAATGAAATAAAACCATGTGGACAAATATATTTTACACAAGAAATACTTAAAATATTCGAAAAAATAGTAGGAAATGAAAATATAAAAATTTTATAATCTAACTAAAAATAAAAACAATAACAAGGAGGTAGAAATGTTAGAACTAAAAAATATATGCTTTGAAAGAGAAAATAAAAAAATATTAGATAATATAAATTTAACACTAGACACAAATAAATTGATAGCTATAACAGGACCAAATGGTTCAGGAAAATCAACACTATCAAAAATAATTATGGGAATTGAAAAACAAGATTCAGGTAAAATAATATTTGATGGAGAAGATATAACAAATAAGACTATAGATGAAAGAGCAAATTTAGGTATAGCATTTGCATTTCAACAACCAATAAAATTTAAGGGAATAACAATATATGATTTAATAAAATTATCATCTGGTAAAAAAATAAATAAGTCTGAAGCATGTGAAATACTATCAAATGTTGGGTTATGTGCAAAAGAATACATAGATAGAGAAGCAAATTCGTTATTATCAGGTGGAGAATTAAAAAGAATAGAAATAGCATTAGCAGCAACAAGGAAATCAAAATTAACTATTTTTGATGAACCAGAAGCAGGAATTGATTTATGGAGTTTTAACAATTTAATTGAAGTATTTGAAAATTTACAAAAAGAACAAGAAAGTACAATAATAATAATAACGCATCAAGAAAGAATATTAAATATAGCTGACAAAATTATATTATTAAAAGATGGAAAGATAGAAAGTGTATCAGATGATTCAAAACAAATTTTAAAAAAAATAAAGCCATTAAAATGTTGTAAACTAAAAGGAGGGAGTACTTAATGGAACAAATGAATGAACAAGAAAAAAGATTATTAGAAAACATATCAGATGGACATGATATAGAAAAAGGTGCATATAATATAAGGAAAAATGGACAAGCCATACAAAGAAAAAACAGCGAAAATATCACCATAGAAACTAAAAAGGATACTTCAGGAATAAATATATATATCAGAGAGAATACAAAGTTTGAATTTGTACATATACCAGTAATATTAACAAAAAGTGGACTAAAAGATATTGTTTATAATGATTTTTATATAGGTAAGAATGCAAATGTAATAATAGTTGCAGGTTGTGGTATACATAATGATCATCATGAAGATTCCGAACATGATGGAATACATAGATTTTTTATAGAAGAAGGAGCACATGTAAGATATATAGAAAAACATTATGGAGAGGGAATTGGAAATGGGAAAAGAATATTAAATCCAGTAACAGAAGTATATCTAAAAAATGGAGCAATTCTAGATATGGAGACATCTCAAATCAAAGGAGTAGATTCAACAGTAAGGCTAACTAAAGCAGAATTAGAAAATGAGGCTTCTTTAACCGTAACAGAAAAAATAATGACACATGGAAATCAAATAGCTAAAACACAATTTGAAGTAAAGCTAAACGGAAAAAAGTCAAGTACTCATGTAAAATCTAGATCAGTAGCGACAGAAAATTCTATGCAAGAATTTATATCAAAAGTATATGGGAATTCTGAATGCTTTGGACATGTAGAGTGTGATGCGATAATAAAAGATAAAGCAAGAGTAATATCAACACCAGAAATAATTGCTAATGATATAGATGCAAACTTAATACATGAAGCGGCAATAGGAAAAATAGCAGGAGAGCAATTAGTAAAATTAATGACATTAGGTTTAACAGAAAAAGAGGCAGAAGAAGAAATAATAAATGGATTTTTAAAATAGAAATTCTAATAAAAAAAGCCCTCATATATAATTATATATGAGGGTAAGAAATGAATAAAGAAAAATAACTAAAACAGGTAAAAAATTCCTAAAAAAAATAAGAAAAATGTATATGTGTCAATGATGTGAAACAAATTTATATAAAAAATTAATAGTAT
>CAMMHE010000048.1 GCA_946496575.1 uncultured Clostridium sp.
ATTCCTGATAATATTAATAATACTATTATTGTTATTACTAGTGTTATTAATGTTACACCTGAGCTTTTTCTACTTTTACATTGATTTTTCAACTTTTGTACCTCCATTTGTCTTTTCATAAAGTTTGTAACTTAATGAAAATTTTTATTTTCTTCATTATATCAATAAAAGACTTAAAGTTCAATAAAATGGGAATAATTTATTAAGAATCATTTACAAAAATAAAATAAATAGATTTATTGCATAGATATTACTAAATAAATGATTTTTTATATTAAAACTTTTCGTTTAGTTACAAACTTTATGAAAATTTTTTTATTTTTAATGTTTTTTTTTATTTTTATTGTTATAATATATTTATATTAAAGGAGGGATTTTATGTCTACACCACATAATGAGGCAAATATGGGAGATATTGCTAAAACAGTTATTATGCCTGGTGATCCATTAAGGGCTAAATATATTGCAGAAAACTTTTTAGACGATTTTCGTTTGGTGAATTCAATTAGAGGAATGTTTGCATATACAGGAAAATATAAGGGAAAAGAAATTTCAATTATGGCACATGGAATGGGAATGCCTAGTGTAGGAATTTATTCATACGAATTATATAAATTTTACAATGTTCAAAATATTATTAGAATTGGTTCTTGTGGTGCGTATAAACCAGAATTGAAATTGTTTGATATAGTGTTATCTAATGCTGTATTTTCAGAGAGCAACTATGCCTTAACTTTAAATAATGATAATTGTCATATTGCTTATCCAAGTTCATTTTTAAATGAAACTATTATAAATACATCAAAAAATAACGATATTACAATTACTATTGGCAATACAGTTTGTACTGATTGTTTTGATATTTACATGACTGATATTAACCAATTTTTATCAAGAATTCCTAAAGATTTTAATCCTCTTGCAGCAGAGATGGAAGCTTTCGCACTATTTTATAATGCTAAATTATTAAATAAAAATGCTTGTTGCTTAATGAGTGTTGTTGACTCAAAATATATTACAAAAGTTGCAACACCTACTGAAAGACAAACTGGATTAAATAAAATGATTTTGCTTTCTTTAGAGTCTGCTTATAATCTCTAATTATATTATTTTTTGTAAAGTATTGCACCTTAAATTCTGTTATGTTATAATTTTGTTATAATCAAAAGAATTTTAGGGAGAATACTTATGAATTATGATATAAATACAAATGAAACAAATAATCAATTTACTACTAATTGTTTAGCTTTAACAATTAGAAAAGATTATCGTTTAACAATTGTGTCTAATATTATTAGAACTTCTAAACGTATTTCTTTTAAGATCCTGTTGAGCATTTTAGGTTTAAATATTTTTAATATTATCTTATAAAATAAAAGCCCTTCATTTGAAGTGCTTTTATTTGTTTTCTTCATATTGTTTTGGCTTAAAAATTATTTTTCTTATTGTGGTAAATATTTTATATATAGGATTCTGATTAAATACTGTGAGACTATTTTTAGAATCCCTTTTATATATCTGAACTTCTAGTCTTTCTAGTTTATTTAAATTTTCTTCTGCAAAATTTGTATACTTTTCTTCATCTTCTGATATTTCTAACCATTGACCAAAATCAAATAATTCGTTCTTAAACTCTTCTATTTCTTTTAGCTTATCTATTAATTCTATTTTTCTTGTAAAATATTTATTATATGTTTCCCACTGTAATTCAGAAAATATATTATTTAAACTATGTTTATACATATTTATTTTATTTAAAAATTTTATTGGAGTTTTACTTACTTTTCCTTCAATCATGAGCTTCTTTATTATTTGCTCTATATCAAACATTAAGTCAAAATCATTTTGAATTTTGTAATATAACCACTCTGTATCAGTTTTTTCCATGAATGTTTCTTCAAATTTATTGTCATTTTGTAGTAAGCTGTTAATAAATATATTTTCTCCAGTTATTAATATCATTTGCTTTAATAATGTATTTGTCTTTGTTTTTTCATATTTATTAAATATTTTATTTGTAAGATAGTTTATTGATATTTCGTTTAATGCCATTCCTCTAACTTTAAACGTTTCAAATGAACATAATCCTATTCTTGTAAGCTTCTCATTTATTTCTCTATTATCTTGTATATAGTGGATACATTCATGTATTATACTTTCATTTATATAATTTAAATCTAATTTTTCATCAAAATAAATTGATTTGTTATGATAAAAATAACTTACTTGTCCTAGACTACTATTAATTTTAGCTTTATACATTTTTGCATTATTTAATTTTTCCAAAATATCCTGATAATTAGAATTGTTTTGGGGCAAAACTGATAAAATTTTTTCTGTTACATTTTTTATTATGTTATTTTTCTCCTCTGTTTTTATTTCTTCTAAAGGCTCAATTCCTAACTGTTTTAGTTGTTTTTTTATATTCATTTATTTTACCTTTTCTTTCTTTTGATTTTACTATTAGTATACCATAATTAGATTTAATTGCAAATATTTTATATAAAAAAATGTGACTTCAAATGTTAGCTTTTGCTATCATCTGAAGTTCACATTACATCAAGTTATGTTTATTTTTCCCAATAATTTACGTCTACTGTTGTAGTTCTTTCTATATTAGTTAAATCCACATAATAAGTATTTGTTTCATTATCTATTTTTACATATCCGTTTGCTTGTGCTTGAGATATTGAAGAATATTTGATAGTTTGATTTTCATTAGTTAATTCTAATGAAAATGGTTTACTTATGTCAATATTTATTAAGTCTATTCTTCTATCTTTTGATTCTTTAGTTGTTATATTTCTTACTGTTATAGATTCTGTACTAGATTCTATTGAGCTTGTTAAAAAGTCTTTAATATCTTCTTCTGTCAATGCTCCTGTTTTAGTTCCATCTGCATAGTCATATGCATAAGGATTTGCTGTACTTGAATTATCTTTTGGTGTATTTAATAAGTCATATAATTTCTTTTGATCTGTTCTATAATCAATTGTTCCTCCCCAAAAAGTTTCTTCTATAGAACTACCGTCATTACATCTATCTACATTTGCTTTATCTGGATTTAACATTGTTTCTGCTAATATTCCATCCATGCCTATTCCTATTGTAAACATTTTTGCTTCTTTTTGAGTATTACCATAATATTTTGTTGTAATTGCATCTTTATAGTATTTTGCTGTTCTTATAGTCCAATAATAATATTCTGGTGTTGTTGAATATGAATTTCCATTTCCTTGTCTTTCAGCTGATACATCTTCACTTTTTGATACATATGTTGGCTCTCCATCTGTTATTAAAATAAGTATTGGTGTACGTGTTCCAGTTTTAGATACTCCATTTATGGTTGTTTCAAAAGTTGTATCTAGTCCTCTAGCAGTTAACATTTCAGCACCTTGCTTTATACCTGATTGAGTATATGTTCCTCCTGTAATATTAATTTGATTTCTTTTTCCTGTAACTTGTTCTGTTATTTTGTCTTTGCTATTATTTAGTTTTAAGTAATTTTCTGTTGATGAATATTTTCCTAATGGTACTAATGTTGATGCTGTCCCAGCAAATGTAGCTATTCCTATTCTGTTGTCTGAATTTTTTTCCATTATTGTTTTTATACTACTATTAACTGCATTTACCATATTTTTTGCATTATTTCCTGACATGCTTCCTGATGTATCTATTACAAATACTACATCCATTGGGGTTGATACAGTTTCAGTTGTTGTTGATGTTACATTTACAGTTACTGTTCCTCTTTGACCTATTTCAATGTCTTCCAAATTGATTGTTACATCATCTTGTTTTACATTATCCATATATACTATATTGCTTATTGATGTTAATTCTGATATTTTTCTTATTACTCCATCTACATGATATCCATTGTCCTCATGTTTTATTACATACCATACTACAACTTCATCTGTTTTTAAAGTAATTCCATTTGTTCGTAATGCTTTTTCTAATGCTTCTCTTGTGATTCCTTTTGATACCATTTCTGTTATTGTATTATTATTTTTTATTAAATAATATAAATCATCATTTTTTAAGTTTGCCTCTGTATCAAAGTATAAGTCTCCACTGTTTAAATATATTGTTCCTAATGAAGATGTATAATATGAATTATCATAACTTTGACCACTACCTTCATATGGTACATTTCCATCTTTTCTTACATATATATTTGCCTTGTATAATGTCTCTTCTCCGTCTTTTTGACATAGATCTTTATATTCTGCTTCTGCTTCGACTTGTGCTTTTATTATTAATTCTTTTTCCGCTCCTCCAGCTACATTTGTAAGTGTCCAATTTATGACTTTGTTTCCTTGCTCATTTTCAGATAATGTCCATGTATATCCATTACTATCTGTTCCACTTGTAATACCATTTTCAATTTCTGTTCCATCTATTGCAAGTAATTCAAGTCTTAATGGTAATATATCTGTTAATGTTTTTGTCTCTATTACAGCATTTCCAGCATTTTTAAATGTTAATTTATAATATACTGTTTCATTTGCTTTAAATACATCTGAAGCTGTTGCTTCGTTTCCTATCATTCCATCTTGATTTGCTTTATGTGCTGTTTTTTCTACTATAATATTAGCTCTGTTTATTACAGTTAATCCTTCTTGTGATATTCTTGTATATCCTGTTGGTACGTTTGAATCTAACTCTGTTGCTGTATATACTATTTTATTTCCTTGTGCATCGTATTTTTGTAAATTGTTTATTGTATATGTCCATTTATCTACATTCTTAACTCCTGAAAAAGTATAGTTTGTTCCATTTACTGTTAATGTTACAGTATCTGGTCTTGTATTGTATTTGTTTAAGTTGTCTTCCCAAATTTTTGTTATAGTTATTTCTGTTGTGTCGTCTTGAACTTTTTCTGGGTTGAATGTGTTTGTTATTACTATTGTTCCATTTTCTG
>CAMMHE010000049.1 GCA_946496575.1 uncultured Clostridium sp.
AACAATATAGAAAGAATTTAGAGAATAACAAAGTACAAGCTCTTTATAGAAGAATTTATCAACAAAAGTTTATGACTGCATATAGAAACAAGGAAAGTAAAACTATTCAAAAAGAATTTGACAAATGGAAAAAAGAAGCTAAAGATAAAATTAGTAAAATAAAAAAAGGCAAACTTACTGAAGATGAAGTTTATAAGTGGTTAGTAGAAAGTAAATAATATTTTATAAATATGTGGAGGTATAGTTATTTAAGTGATAAGAAAAGGTAGATTAACGGATATAGATGAATTAAAAAATAGGTTTATATATGCAAAAGGAATTAATATAAACTCATTTAGGAGTAAATATATGTATGTAGTAGAAAATAAAGGTAAGATAATCGCTTTTTTATATGGAGATAGACTTCAAAATGTGAATAGTGCTATTTTATTAGGATTAGAGGTAATAGAAGAATATAGACATCAAAAAATTGCAACAAGCCTATTAAAAGTATTTGAAAATGATTTAAAAGAAGAAAATTGTGAAGCTATTTTAGTTTTTTGCAATAATACTAATGGAGAACTTGAATTTTATAGAAAAGTAGGATTTAAAACAGAGGACACACTTTATGCGAGTTTAAAAGAAATATAATATATATGTAATGTATTTTATTTGTAAGTCTTGAAATATTTTTAATTTAATGGTATAAAATACTTAATATTAAGGAAACAAAAGGGAAATATTGGAGGAATACAAATGTTAATGGATAATATGATAGCTTATGCAGAAGTTGATGCAATATTAAATTTATTAGAAGATAAATATAAAGAGAAAGTTCCAGAAAAGGTAAGAACTTTTTTCAAAGAAGAAAAAATGGTTGATTACACCCCTACTATAGATGTAAATATACCATTAATACAACAAAATTTAAAAAGAGAAACAATAGTATTGTTAGCAATATTAAATATAAATTATTGGTGTGAAAACGAAGAGGAAAGACAATCTTTTGTTAATGAATTAGCTAAAAATGAAGAAGAAAAGAAAAAACTTGAAGAAAAATATAATCCAGATAATTTATTTAAAAATAAGCAGAAAGAAATAATTGATGAAAATTTACAGACGGGACAAGAATTAATTATATATAAAGAAACCAACTTTATATCAAAGTTGTTAAATAAAATAAAACAATTATTTAAGAAGAATAAATAGATGGGAGATTGTAAAGTGGAATTAAAAGATATTGAAAAGAAATTTGCAAATCAAGCAAACCAATACTATGCACATGGAATAGGTGTGTATGATGAAAAAGTCATTAAATCAATATTTGAAAATGGATTAAGATGTAGCCATAATGAATTATATTGGACAGTTATAGAATTTGGGAATGGTTCAGATACACTATTTAGAGAAAAAGAAGAACTTTTAAATAATTGGGAACACAAAGGTTCAAAACATATAATTATAGCTAGTTTACCAGAAATCTTTCATCTTTTGGATGTACAAGGTACACCATTATTTAAAAAAAGGCATGCAGCTTTTTATAATCATATTTCACAAGAAGAAGCAAATGAATTAGGAATAGCACCAGGACTATATTTAAAACCAGAATTTATAATGGGAATGTATGATGCAAACAAAAAGGATTTTATAGTAAATGATAGGTATTATGAGAACTTGCCAGAACAAGAACAAAGAAGAGTTTTAGAAGAGATGAAACAGCAATATATTGAGACAATAGAAAATACTGGATGGACTTTAGAAGAATATGAACAAATTTTAGACGATATAGATATGGAATTCCCATTGACCCAAGAAGAAATATCAAATGCTGGAAAAGAAGCAGATCAACAAATAGATATGGTAGAACTTCCAAATGGTGTTAAGATACCTAAAAAACAATATGAACAAGAGTATACAGCAGAAGAAAGAACAGATATGGTTGAGCTTCCAAATGGAATAAAAATACCAAGAAAGCAATATGAGCAAGAATATGCAACAGGAGATGCTAGAGTAGATATGGTAGAATTACCAAATGGAATGAAAATACCAAAACAACAATATGAGCAAGAATATACAACAGGTAAAGCTAAAACAGAGATACAAGGGCAACAAGATTTTGAAATAAACGAATTTGGAGAAATAGTTAGACCTGCAAAAGCTGAATCACAATCACAAGCACAAGAGCAATCAGATATGGTGGTTACACTACCTAATGGAATTCAAATACCTAAAAAGCAATATGAAGAAGAACAAGGAACAAAGAAACAAGAAAAAAATATTTCAATTAGTGATGTAAAAGCAAGTATATCAGAAGGCAAGGTAACTACACAGGAAAATCAAAATGCAACACAAGATATGAGAAAATTAATGGAAATAAAAAGATTACAAATTATGCAGAGAACAGGTCAAATATTAACACCAGAACAAAAGCAATTATTAGATGAGCATATACGACAAACAAATGAGGCACAAGTTAGGTTTAGAAATCAACAAGAACAAAAGAAAAGTAACGGATTATCATTATAAAGCAAGAATGGGATTATAATTCTAAGTCCCATTCTTTTTCTCTTTTTTCATGATGTAGCTGTTTTTCTGGATCAAGATATGAGTTGGTTTCTTCTTGAAAATCTTTAATCAATTCTTTAGATTCGCCTAAACCGAATTTCTTGCAAATCCAAATTATAAATTTATCAACAGTTTCATAAAACTTATCAATAATTTTGTGTAAATGATTATTTTCTTTTTCTAATGTTCTAATTTTACTTTTATATTTATATTCAATGTTAAATTCCTTATTTTGAAATTCTTGTTCTAATTCAGTTTTTCTATTGTGGTAATCAAAATCAAGATTATTGCTTTTTCTTTTATATTCATTTTCCAAGTCCTTAACTTTATTATTTAATTTCTCATTATCTGCAATTATAGAATCTCTTTCTTTTTGGTATTTTTCTGCTTCGTCAATGACTTTTGATTGTTTTGATAATTCTTTGTGCAAAGAAAGGTTATCTTTATATAATTCTTTAATTAACTCATCTTTAGGTTTTATAATTTCTTCTAATATTTTCTCATCTCTCTTTCGTGAGAATTTACTAATATCAGTTATATCTGGAACTTCTGGTAATTCTAATTTAATTTCATTTAAAACCTTTTTAGTATTTTCATAGTTTGTAATCTTTTTATATTCTTCTACAGTATAATGCTTTCTATTAGTATCCTCTACAAACATACCTCTTTCTAGGTCAAAACCTTTTGATTTTACATGATTAAAATAGGCATCTTGTAATTTTCTGTAACTATCTCGACCTTTCCAAAAATCTCTGCTACAGATTTTATCAATATTATTGCCATCTTTATCTTTTGTATGAACAACAGGAACAAACATTAAGTGCATGTGTGGAGATCCTTCATCTAGATGCACAACTGCTGATATTATATTCTTTTCTCCAAGATTTTTATAATTGCAGATAAATTTATAACATTCATCAAAATATCTTTTTGTTTCTTTTTCTCCAATTTTATAAAAAAAAGCTTGGTCAGAAGTGAACATCATTTGGCACATTATTATACTATTACTACGAAGATGACCTTGTAAATTATTCT